>JAODBB010000172.1 GCA_025463745.1 Subtercola sp. | reverse complement strand
CCTCGGCGAGGGCGAGCTGCGCGCCGAAATACGGGTCGAGCTGGCAGTAACGGCCGTTCGCGTCGGTCGCGATCGCAAAACCGAGGCCCGACTCCTCGTCGACGCGGATCATGCCGCCGTCGTCGGGGAACGACAGCGCGGTATTACCCATGACGTACCGGTCGTACTGATCGGTGATCCAGCTCTTGCTTGCGAGGTTGGCGCTGCCGAGGAGCGTCAGGGTCTGCTCACGCAGCTCGTCGTCGGTGCTCGCCCGCGGCAGCGTTGAGGCGGTGTCTTCGTGCAGCTTGTCGATCCAGGTCGGGTACGCGACCGGGCGGTCGTAGACCGGCCCATCCACCGCGACCGTGCGCGGCTCGACGTTGACGATCTGCTCGCCGCGCCAGTTGATGATGAGCCGCCCAGTGTCGGTCACTTCGCCCAGAACGCTGGTCTCGACATCCCATTTCGCCACGACCGCCAAGAAAGCGTCGAGCTTCGACGGCTGAACGACGGCCATCATGCGCTCTTGGCTCTCACTCATCAGAATCTCTTCTGCGGTGAGGCTCGGGTCGCGCAGCAGCACCTTGTCGAGTTCGATGTACATGCCACCGTCGCCGTTGCTGGCGAGCTCGCTGGTCGCGCACGAGATGCCGGCTGCGCCGAGGTCTTGGATGCCCTCTACGAGTTGCTCCTTGAACAACTCGAGGCAGCATTCGATGAGCACCTTCTCGGCGAACGGGTCGCCGACCTGCACCGCCGGGCGCTTCGTCGGGCCGCCCGACGAGAACGTGTCGCTGGCGAGGATGGACGCGCCGCCGATGCCGTCGCCGCCGGTTCGCGCACCGAACAGCACCACCTTGTTGCCCGCGCCGGTCGCATTCGCCAAATGGATGTCTTCGTGCCGCAGCACGCCGACGGCCAGTGCGTTCACAAGAGGGTTGCCCTGGTAGACGCTGTCGAAATACGTCTCACCGCCGATGTTCGGCAAGCCGAGGCAGTTGGCGTAGAAGCTGATGCCGCCCACCACGCCGTGCACGACGCGCGCGGTGTCTTCGTGGTCGATGTCACCGAAGCGCAGCTGATCCATCACGGCCACGGGGCGTGCGCCCATGGAGATGATGTCGCGCACGATGCCGCCGACACCGGTTGCGGCGCCCTGGAACGGCTCGATGTAGCTCGGGTGGTTGTGCGACTCAACCTTGAAGGTCACCGCCCAGCCCTCGCCGACATCCACCACGCCCGCGTTCTCGCCGATGCCCACCATGAGGTTCTTGCGCATCTTCTCGGTGGTCTTCGAACCGAACTGCTTGAGGTAGATCTTGGAACTCTTGTACGAGCAGTGCTCGCTCCACATCACCGAGTACATGGCGAGCTCGCCGCTGGTGGGCCGGCGGCCCAGAATCTCGCGGATGCGCGCGTACTCGTCTGGCTTCAGCCCGAGCGCGGCGTATGGCTGCTCCTTCTCGGGTGTGGCCTCGGCGACGCTGACGCTGTCGACGGTCGGGCGGATGCTCGTGCCGCCCTCACCTGGCACGCCGAATGCGTTCGCGGGGTGGGCGTCGGTCACGGGGCTGTCAGACACGCGGGGGATGCTCCTTCAGGGGGGCGGCACTGTTGCGCCACAATTCTACCTGTGGGCGGGGCGCTGGCCATGCTCCGGGCGTCCGGGTACCGTGTGCAGCATGCAGTGGTTCGAGGCAACGAACTATGAGGTGGCCCGGCAGGTGCTCCAGCGGGGTGTCGCCGCCGTCTTTCTCATCGCCTTCGTCTCGTCGGCCGCCCAGTTCCCGGCGCTGCTCGGCGAGCACGGCCTGCTGGCCGCCCCTCGGTTCATCGCCCGCACGAGTTCGAGAACACACCCGACGCTTTTTCGCTGGCACTATTCCGACCGGATGCTCCGCCTCGTGTGTGGGGCAGGCGCCCTTGTAGCGGCCGCTCTGGTCGCCGGGGCGCCGCAACTCGGGCCGCCCTGGGTTCCGGCGGTCTGCTTTCTGCTGATCTGGGCTCTGTACCTCTCCATCGTCGATATCGGTCAGACGTTCTACGGGTTCGGCTGGGAGAGCCTGCTGCTCGAGGCGGGCTTCACCGTTGCATGGCTCGGGTCGAACGAGGTTGCGGCGCCGGCCACGATCATCCTGCTCACCCGCTGGCTCGTCTTCAGACTCGAGTTCGGCGCCGGGCTCATCAAGCTGCGCGGCGACCGTTCGTGGCGCGACCTGACGGCGCTGTACTACCACCACGAGACCCAGCCCATGCCGAATCCGCTCAGCCGGTTCGCGCACCTGCTGCCGAAGTGGATGCACCGAGGCGAAGTGCTCGGCAACCACTTCGCGCAGCTCGTGGTGCCGTTCTTTCTATTCGCGCCGCAGCCGGTGGCGAGTGTGGCCGCGGGCATCGTGATCGTGACACAGCTGTGGCTGGTGGCCTCGGGCAACTTCGCGTGGCTGAACGTGATCACGATCATCCTGGCGTTCTCGGCAGTCAGCGACGACGTGCTGCACGTCATCGTGCCGGCGATCGCGCCCACCAGTAGTTATGCCAGCAACCCGCTGTGGTTCGTCGTGCTGTCGAGCGCGGCGGCGCTGCTGCTGCTCGTGCTCAGCTATTGGCCGGCAAAGAATCTGTTGTCGAAGCGGCAGCTCATGAACGCGAGCTTCAACCGTTGGCACCTGGTCAACGCCTATGGAGCGTTCGGCAGCGTCACGAAACGGCGCGACGAGGTGATCGTCGAAGGCACTCTGGCGGCCACGCCCGACGCCGAGTCCGAGTGGCTGCCCTACGAATTCAAGGGCAAGCCCGGCGATGTGCGGCGTATTCCGCCGCAGTTCGCGCCGTACCACTTGCGGCTCGACTGGCTGATGTGGTTTCTCGCACTCGGCTCACCCGATACCCGATGGTTCGAGGTGTTTCTGAAGCGGCTGCTCGAAGCTGATCGGCCGACTCTCGCGTTGCTGCGAACCGATCCGTTCGAGGGTTCGCCGCCGGCCTGGGTGCGCGCTCGCGTGTTTCACTACCGGTTCGCGACCCGCGCCGAGCGCCGTGCGACGGGCCAGTGGTGGATGCGCGAACTCTCCGGCTGGCTCGTGCGCCCTGTCTCGCTGAGTGCCTTTCGCTGAGCTCAGGCGCGAGCGAGGAGGGAGGAGAGCACGGAGGTGAAGAGGGCCAGGCCGTCTGTGCCGGAGCGCATGGCGAGGGCAGTGTCGGGGCCGAAACCGGGCTCGACGGCGTGCTCGGGGTGCGGCATCAAGCCGACCACGTTGCCACGGTCATTGGTGATGCCGGCGATGTCGTTCATGGAGCCGTTGGGGTTCACCTCGAGGTACCGGAAGACGACGCGGCCCTCGTCTTCGAGTCGCGCGATTTCGTCAGCCGAAGCGATGAAACCGCCCTCACCGTTCTTCAACGGAACGGTGATCTCGGCGTCGGACGGGAAGGCGTTGGTCCATGCCGTCGACGTGTTCTCGACGCGCAATCGCTGGTCGCGGCAGATGAAGTTGCCGTGGTCGTTGCGAATGAGGCCGCCAGGAAGCAAGTGCGCTTCGGTGAGCATTTGAAAGCCGTTGCAGATGCCGAGCACGGGCAACCCGAGGTTTGCGGCGTCGATGACCTCTGACATGATCGGCGACAGGCTCGCGATGGCGCCGGCCCGAAGGTAGTCGCCGTAGCTGAAGCCGCCGGGCAGGATGACCGCGTCGCAGCCCTCGAGGTCGTGGGTACCGTGCCACAGCGGCACGGCCTCGGCCCCGATCATCCGCACTGCTCGCGCAGCATCACGATCGTCGAGTGAGCCCGGAAACGTGACGACGCCGATGCGCACGCCGGCGCCGGCGTCGGTGTCGATGCTGGAAGGTCCCGTGCCGGACGGCCCTGTACCAGACAAGCCGGCCCCAGAACCCCCCGCGCCAGCTGCGCCGTTGGCCCAGCTGCCGCCCCCGAGGCCCGAATTCGTACCCATTACGCGAGGCCCTCGCTGATCTCGTCTTCGAGCTGCTGCTCGGTCTCGGTCGACGTGCCCTGCGAATCGAACGACGTGTCGGTGGTGACGTTGCCCGACTCGAAGTCTTGGGTCGCGTCGAGCCCGAATCCGTCGGCGCCGGCGAAGTGCACGCTGATGACATCTTCGATGACGAGGTTGGCCAGCACTTCGTCGGCCAGTGCGGCGACTTCGGCGAGAATGGCGTCATCGGCAGGCCCATCGACCTCGATCTCGAAACGCTTGCCGACACGAACACTGGTGATCTGCGAGCGGCCGAGGCGAGCGAGAGCGCCTGCGACAGCCTTGCCCTGCGGGTCAAGCAGCTCAGCCTTGGGCATGACTTCTACGACGATTGTGGGCACCGGAAACTCTTTTCGAACGGCGGGCGAATGCCCTCATTCTACGCGAGCGGCGCGGGAATGCTCGGGCCCCCACCGAAAGTTGAACGGCCCCGCCAGAGCGACCCTCGCGGTCGGGGTGAGCCACCGCGGCGGCCGCTTTCGTTTGAAGAGGTCTCGCTCGCTCGGCCTGGGAGGGCGGGGGATGAGCTGGGAGGGCGCGGGACGAGCCGGGAGGGCATAACGTTGAACTGACGCGGCGAGGCGCGCACTACCGCAGCGGCAATGGGGCCGGTATCACGAATCGGCCAGCCCCGAGCATCCGGAGACCGAATGGAAGCACCGATCACCCAGGTCGCGCCGTGAGTGACTCCGCGGCGAGTCAGGCCACCGCAACGTCGCACCGCGCCTGGACTCTGCGGCTCGCCGTGCTCGCGACCACCGCCGCGATCGCGGTGAGTGTCATCTATCTGCCGCAGTCGATGCTCACCGACCTCGCCGCGTCGTTGGGTGTCGCCCCGAGCGTGGCGAGCATTGCCGCGACCGCCGCGCAGGTCGGGTATGCCATCGGCATCTTTCTGCTCGTTCCACTGTCTGACCGCATTCAGCCTCGGCGGCAGATCACCGTGCAACTCGTGCTGTTGACCGTGGCGCTGCTGGCTACCGCGGCGATGCCCCAGATCGTGGCCGTGGTGCTCGGCTTTCTCGTGGTGGGGCTGGTGGCGAACATCGCCCAGTTGACGATTCCGGCTGCGAATAAGCTCGCGCCCGAGGGGCGGTCGGGGGCGACGACGGCGACCCTGGTCGGGGCTGTGCTGGTGGGCATCTTCGGCGGCCGGGTGCTGGCGAGCATCCTGGTCGGCGCGATCGGCTGGCGGCTCGTAGTGGTTGTTTTCGCGGCGCTCGTATTGGCGACGATTCCGCTTTTCAGGCGAGCACTGCGAGTGGATGTTGCGCTGTCTGAACGGGGAACGCGGTACGGCTCGCTGCTCAGCTCAACGGTGAAACTCGCGCGCACGTCGAGCACAGCTCTGCAGCTGTCGGGCATGAACTTCTTGGCGTTCGCAACGTTCAATTCGCTGTGGACGGTTATGGTGCTGCACCTCACCGGCCCCCACTTCGGCTGGAGCGTGGCCACCGCCGGGCTGTTCAGCCTGGTCGGCCTCGCCGCCGGCGTCGTGACTCCGTTCGGCGGGCGCCTCATCGACCGTTTTGGCGCCGTGCCGGTCGCGGGAGTCTTTCTGGCACTCATGCTGATCGCCGCAATCAGTATCGTGGTCGATTCCGGCAACATCGTGTTATTCGGCATCTCGATGTTTCTCGTGACGCTGGCGAACCAGAGCGCCCAGTCGGCCAATCAGAACCGGGTACTGCGCACGAATCCCGAGGCGCCGGCGCAGGCGAACACGGTGTTCATGGTGGCGGTGTTTCTCGGGGGCTCGGTCGGGGCATTTCTGGGCGTGCTGGCCTATGGCATCGGCGGTATGACCGCGGTGGGCTTTCAGGCGGTGGTGCTGGTTCTGCTTGCGCTCGGTATTTGGGTCATCGCATATCGCGGCGCGCGAAAGAGCGAGGGCGGGTTGCGGGCGACCTGAGGATGCCGTATATTCCATCTGGAATAGTTCACACCGAATAATTCGAACCGAATAATTCGTACGGAATAGGATACGTTTCGCATGGCCCCGGCAGCTCTCACCCCGCTCGGTCTCTCGGCGCTCGCCTTGCTGACCGAGGGGCCGCTGCATCCGTATGAGATGTATCAACTGCTCATCAAGCGCTTCAAGAACGAGATCGTCAAAGTACGACCGGGGTCGCTCTATCACGCGGTCGACCGATTGGCCCGCGACGGATTCGCCACTGTCGTAGGAACGGACCGTGGCGGCAACCGCCCGGAGCGCACCACCTACGAGATCACCGCGAAGGGCCGCTCGGTGCTCGAGGAACGCGTCTCAGAACTGCTCGCGACGCCGGCCACCGAGTACCCGGAGTTCGAGCTGGCGATCAGCGAGGCTCACAACCTGCCGAGGGCCACGGTCATCCAGCTGCTCACCGTTCGGCTCGCCGCGCTGCGCGAGCAACTGTCGGAGGTGCGTGGCATCATTTCGCAGAAACAGAATGAGGGCGCGCTCGAGCTGTTCTGGTTGCACGGTTCGCATCGTGAAGCGCTGCTGAACACCGAGATCACCTGGATCGAGCAACTCGTGACCGATCTGTCGTCGCACACGATGGTCTGGCTCGACGACCCCGACTTCAACCGCGTCGAACAAGCCGCGGCCGAGGCTCATGCCCCACAAACCTAACCTTTTAGACTTCTAAGGAAACTCACAATGGAAACCATGGCAAAGCCGTGGCCGGCACTCTGGACGCTGGTGATCGGGTTCTTCATGATCCTGGTCGACAGCACCATCGTGTCGGTCGCCACCCCGGCCATCATGAAGGGCCTCGACGCCGACATCAACAGCGTGGTCTGGGTCACCAGCGCCTACCTGCTGGCGTACGCCGTGCCGCTGCTCATCACGGGTCGCCTCGGCGACCGGTTCGGCCCGAAATACATCTACCTCACCGGACTCGTGATTTTCACGCTCGCCTCGCTGTGGTGCGGGTTCGCGGGTGACATCAACACTCTCATCCTCGCCCGCGTGGTTCAGGGGCTCGGCGCCTCGCTGATGACGCCGCAAACGATGGCCGTCATCACGCGCATCTTCCCGGCGACGAGCCGCGGTCAGGCCATGGCGCTCTGGGGTGCCGTCGCCGGCGTCGCAACGCTCGTCGGCCCGATTCTCGGCGGCGTTCTGACCGACGGCTTCGGCTGGGAGTGGATCTTCTTCGTGAACGTGCCGATCGGCGTGGTCGCGTTCGTTCTGGCGCTGAAGTTCGTGCCGGTGCTGAAGACTCACCAGCACAAGTTCGACATTCTGGGCGTCGTGCTGAGCGCAATCGCTCTGTTCTGCATCGTGTTCGGCATCCAAGAGGGCGAAACCTACAACTGGGGAACGATAGCCGGGCCCATTTCGGTGTGGGGCCTCATCATCTTCGGCGTCGTGATGCTCGGCGTGTTCGTCGTGTGGCAGATGCTCAACCGCGGTGAGTCGCTGCTGCCGCTGAAGGTGTTTCGCGACCGCAACTTCTCGCTCGCGAACATCGCCATCACCGTGATGGGTTTCGTCATCACAGGTATGGTGCTGCCGTTCATGCTCTACGCGCAGGATGTTCGTGCCCTGACCCCGACCCAGGCTGCCCTGCTCCTCGTACCCATGGCCGTGTTCACCACTGCGTTGTCACCACTCGTCGGCCGGTTGGTCGACCGCGTGCATCCGCGCCTCTTGACGCTGTTCGGGTTTCTCTCCCTCGCCGGCTCGCTGTTCTGGCTGAGCGGAATCATGACTCCCTCGGTCGAGATCTGGCAGTTGCTGCTGCCGCTGGCGCTGCTCGGCGTGGCGAACGCGTTCATCTGGGCGCCGCTGTCGACCACGGCCACGCGTAACCTCAACCCGCAGCTCGCGGGGGCCGGGTCGGGTGTGTACAACACCACGCGCCAAGTCGGCGCGGTCATCGGCAGCGCCGCCATCGCGGCCCTCATGCAGTCACGACTGGTCGCGGAGCTTCCCGTCGCCGCTGGGAGTGGCGCATCCGCCGGGCAGAGTGGCGTGCTGCCGGATGCTCTGCAAGCCGGTTTCACGACCGCTATGTCGCAGGCGCTGATGTTGCCCGCGTTCGTGGCGCTGATCGGCGCCGTTGCGGTGCTCTTCTTCGCAAAGCCCGCCGCGCGCACCTGGGGACCGGCGGCCGGCGCCCCGGCGTCTACGGCGGCGGCCCCGGCCGCAGCACCCGCCGCCCCCAGAGCACCCGCCGCCCTTGCTCCGGCCGCCGCCCCCGGTTCGGCTGCCGCGCAGGTGCCAGCTGGCACTGCTGCGCCTTCGGCGGTCGCCTCCACCGCCTCCCCGGCGGCTCCGGCGGCCGGCTGACGCCCGGTCCTCACCGAACCGCGTGAAGGAGCTGTTTTTTTGCCCGATTTTCGCTCGAGCCCCGATTTTCTCTCTACTCTGGGCGCTATGCCGTGGCTGCAACCTCTCATCTTCGCCCTGACCGCTGTGGTGATCGCAGTGGTCGTCACCGCCGTCGTCGCCTTCATCGTTCGCCGCATCGCACGACGAAAAGAGTGGGCGAGCCTGCTCATCAAGCGGGCGCGCATGCCGTTCCGCATCTTTCTGCTGGTGCTCGCGTTGTGGGTGGGCGTGCAGGTATCGACGCTCGACCCGTGGTGGCGCGAGTTTCTGAGCCACACGATGCTGGTTCTGTCGATCGCGGCCGGCACGTGGCTCGTCTGCGCCCTCGCGATCTTTCTCGAAGACCTCGGGCTCGCCCGCTACCGCACCGATGTGCCCGACAACCGGCATGCCCGGCGGCTGCGAACACAGGTGCTGATCATCCGCCGCATCACCGTAGTGGCCGCGGTGCTGATCGGGCTCGGCGCGATTCTGCTGACCTTTCCCGGCGTCTCGGCGGCGGGCGCGAGCCTGCTCGCCTCAGCCGGCCTCATCTCGATCATCGCCGGCCTCGCCGCGCAGTCGACTCTGGCCAATGTCTTCGCCGGTGTACAACTCGCCTTCAGCGACGCGATTCGGGTCGACGACGTGGTGATCGTCGAAACCGAGTGGGGGCGCATCGAAGAGATCACCCTCACCTACGTGGTCGTTCACCTGTGGGATGACCGGCGCATGGTTCTGCCGTCGACCTACTTCACCACCACGCCATTCCAGAACTGGACGCGCAAGAACTCCGAGCTGATGGGCTCTGTGGAGTTCGACCTCGACTGGCGCGTGAAGCCCGACGAGATGCGCGACGAACTCCACCGTGCGATGGAGAAGACCGAGCTATGGGACGAGCGTGTGGCGATTCTGCAGGTGACGGATGCGGTGGCAGGCTACGTGCACATCCGCATCTTGGTGACGGCCGTCGATGCGCCCACCCTCTTCGACCTGCGCTGTTACGTGCGCGAGTCGATGGTGAGCTGGGTGCAGCAGGTCAGTCCCCAGACGATTCCGCACAGCCGGGTCGAGCTCTCTGAGACGCCGCTCGAGTCGGATGCGCCGCGTAAGAAGACAGCACCGTCGAAAACGCCTCCGGATGCGCTGTTCAGCGGCGACCCGCGTTCCGAGCTGCGCGGCAGCCAGTTCACGGGCCCGGTCGAGATTCAGCGCGTCGCACCCGACGCCGTACGCCCCGAGGTGGCTCGTCCCGATGTCGCGGGATCCGATGCGACTCCGGGTGACGCACAGCGCCCCGCCGAGGGCACGGATGACGAGACCGGTTATGGTCTTGAGCCTCCGCAGCCCTGAGCGGCGACGACTAGTAGGTGCCGGTGTAGGTGACGTCACCCGATGTGGGCAGCGTCTTGAATGTGTTGGGCGGCGTCTGCCAGTGGATGCTGCCGTCGGCCGCCTTCGTGAAGAACTTGTACTCGATGGTCGACCCGGCCGGGAGGCCGACCCGCACCGACCAGTTCGGGTACGTGGCGGGCGTGAGGCGGAGGGCCTTGTTGGGATCCCAGGCGCCGAAGGCTGCGCTGCTGCCGGAGACGTAGATGTAGTCGCCAGGGGTCGTCGTCGCGTTCTCGGTGAAGGTGACATTGACCTGGTTCGCGTACCGGTCAGCCACGATCTTCGGCGTCTCGACGTTGGCCGGTGTGCCGGCCGTCTTCGGGGCGCTGATCGAGAGGGCGAGGCGCACGAACTCCGCGTCGGCCCAGGCGAGTGGCGCGGCCGAATTCGTGGCCTCGCCCTCGGTGAAGCCGGCCGCATCGGCGGTGTCCCAGACCTGCTCGGGGATCATGTAGGCGGCATTGGCGCTCGCAGCCATGGCCGCGAGGTCGGCCTGCGCCATGGCGGTACGCCCGTTGGCGAGTTCGTACTCGCCGCGCTCGCCGGTGAGTACGGGCCAGTCGCGGCCCATGGTTTGACCGGTTCCTGAGCCGCCGAAGGGTGACCCGTCGGGGCGCTCGCCGTAGCCGTCTTCGCTGTAGCGGTGCCACATCGGGCCGGAGGGAGTGTCGGTCTTGAGGATGGAGTCGACCACGCCGACGGATGCCGCGACGACGGCGTCATTCGCGGGCTTGATACCCAGGCGCGTCAACTCGAGAAAGCTCGGGTCGACTTCGTCACGGGCATCCAGTTTCAGCCAGCCGTTGCCGTCGGTGATGGTCTGGTTCTCGTCGGGTGCGCCGTTGCGGTTGATGCGCTCGTAGTGAGCCGTGGAGATGTCGCCGGTGTGCGTGACCGTCCACGACTCCACGCTCGCCTGCCAGTTGTCGGCCGTGTCGAGGTACGTCTTCGCCTTGGCGGTATCGCCGTTCTTCGTGGCGATGTCGGCCGCCGAAACGAGCCCGGCGATCTCGGCCGCGATCGTGGCGGGCGAGTAGCCGCCCTGTTCTTCCCAGCGCTCTTGCGGAGTGTTGACCCCATGCGCGACCAGATAGTCGGCAGAGAGCTTGATCTTCGCCCACGTCGCCGCATCCGTCACGCCCAGCTGATCGGCGAGGATGGCCGGATCGGCGATCTCGTCGTACTGGATGCCCGTCAGACCCGTGCTCGCACCGGTCACCATCGAGTTGTGCGGAATGAGCCCCGCATCTGCGCCGGTCGTCACCTCTTGCGTGCCGAGAATGTAGTTCAGCGCCCGTACGGCGGCGTTGCGGTCGCCCGCGGCGAAGAGTGCGGTCGCGGTGTTGTAGAGGTCACGCGGCCAGATGGCGTGGTACCCCGGCGTGCTGCCGGTTTTCGCTTCGCCCCACGGCGTCGAGAGCGACGCGACGAACGCACCCGGGTGGGTCTTGTCTTCGTGTGCGCGCAGCGTCATCAGCGCGACGTTGTACTGCGTCAACAGCGCAGGGGTTCTCGTCACGCTGGCCGGCGCGGCGTTCAGCGTGCCGAACCAGCTGTGCCAGCCGCTGTTGTAGACCGATTCACGGTTGGTGAAGCCCGCAAGAACGGATGCGGCCGAGGTGGTCTGCGCCTCGGCATCGGATGCGCCGAACCCGAGCGAGAGCATGAACGTCGTATCGCGGCTCACCGGGATCTCGGCGGTCTGCACGATGTTGCCCGGCGACGACGCGCTGTCGTAGACGCCGGTCAGTTTGTGGTTCGCGACCAGCTGGGTGAAACCATCGGAGGCCTCGCCGCTGTATCCGCTCGTGGTCGTCGAGAAGGCGAGCGACGACGTCAGCGCGGTCGCGACCCCGCCGCCACTGGCCACGAGGGTGTGGCCCGCGGTGTGCGCGATGTCGGCATCGGCGTTGCCGAGCGATGGGTTGTAGAGCGCGTAGAGGTGCAGCGGTACTGTGCCGCTGAGTTGTTCGAAGTGCGTCGAGATGAGCACACTCGACCGGTCGGGGTCGGTGATGTACGTCTTCGTGAGCCGATACGAGCCGTTCTTCGCGGTGTCGACCTGGGTGTATTCGAGAGTCTGGTTATCGTTCAGCACGACCTTCTGGTCGGTGTCGGTCGATTCGACGCTGGTGTATGTGCTGTTGTCGGTGACGATGTACTGCAGGTCACGCGTCTGCGGGCTGTCGGCCGTGGGGTAGAACACCTCGGTCATCGTGCCGGCGCCGAGGGTGTACCAGACGTGCGACTTCGACGCAGCGGGGTCTGCGGCGAACGAGGTGCCGAGGCCCTCCTTGTTGCCGCTGGTCCAGGTGGAGGTGACGCCGGGACCGCCCGGGGCGACGAGAGTCGTCGGTGCATCGGATGCGCCCGGTGTTGCCGGCGCACCGGGTGAGCTCAGCGGCATCGCGTTCGCTGCGCCGGAGGCCGCGAACGGCAGCGCGATGAGTGCTGACAGTGCGAGTGTCGTGCCGATGGCACGAGAGAGATTGCTTCGTTGCATTCACTGTTCCTTGGGGTCTGTCGGCCCGCAGAACTGCGAGCTTCACCTCTAAGAGAGTGAAAGCGGGTCGATCTATTACGCCAGTTCGCGCACTTCCCGAACTATCCGCAGGCTTCCCGCACCGTTCGCAGGCTGCTAAGCCGTGCGAACCTTGACCGTGCTACCCCACGGGTCTTCGATGACGAGGCTCTGCCCGTCGTTCGCGAACGGAGTGCTGTAATGGCTCAGGCGCTCTTCGAGTGAACCCAGATCATCCGGAGCCGGCACCACGATGTCGACCTCGGCGAGCCCCAGCGCGAGTCTGCGACGACCCGCGCCGGCACTCTGCCAGGTGTTCATGGCCATGTGGTGGTGGTATTTTCCGGCAGAGACGAACAGCGCGCTGCCCGGAATCTCGAAGGTCGTCTCGAAGCCGAGGCGCCTCACGTAGAACTCTTTCGCGCTCGCCACATCGCCCACCGAGAGGTGCACGTGGCCCACGGATGCCGCACCGACGCGCGGGCTCTCGACCAGTTCTGGCGTGAGATAGGTCTGGACGAACTCGTTCGGGTCGACGTACAGGGTGGCCATTTCGATCTGGCCGTGCAGCCAGCTCCATTCGGTGCGGTCGCGATCCCAGTAGAGTTCGACGCCGTTGCCCTCGGGGTCGGTGAAATAGAAGGCGATGCTGACCTTGTGGTCGGCGCTGCCGGTGAACGTGTGAGGCGACTTCGTGGCGACCGAATAGAGTGCGGCGGCGAGGGCCTCGCGCGAGTCGAAGAGGATGGCCGTGTGGTAGAGCCCAGCGGCCCGCGGTTCGGGGTTCTTCAATTCGGGCGCCGACTGCAGAATGATCACGGGGGTGCTGCCGCGGCCGAGCACGGCGATGTCGCCCGTCTGGCTCAGCAGGTCGAGGGTGACGGCGTCGCGGTAGTAGCGGATCATGCCGTCGAGGTCTGCCACACGCAGGGTCACTGCGCCCATGCCGGTGTCGGCCGCGAGGAGGTCGGACAAAGTATTCATTGTAGCTACAACTATAGCGCGAGGTTGGCCATTCCCGTATGGTTCGGCCGACGCTGTTGGTGTGCCTGGGCATCTTGCTCGCAGCGAGTATCGGCTGTGCGCTCAGCGGCGACATCTACACGTTGCTCGCCTTGAGGTTGGTGCAGGGGCTGGGCGGATGCGCGACCATGGTCATCGTCTACGCCATCGCCGGGTTCGTGCTGCTGACGCTGTGCCTGCCGCATCGGGGCCAGGTCACTGCTGCCGCGTCGACGGCTACGGTCGCGTGAATGTTCGGCACGAGCATCCATGCATATGTATGAAGATGGGAATATCGTGAACGCATCAAGCGCTGTACCGGGCATGAAGAAGCGCATCGGATTTCTGTCGTTCGGCCACTACCAACCCGTTGCCGGGTCGCAGGCCCGCACGGCGCGCGACGCACTCGTTCAGACCATCGAGCTGGCCGAAGCAGCCGAAGAGCTCGGCATCGACGGCGCCTACGTTCGCGTGCACCACTTCGCTCGGCAACTCGCCTCGCCGTTTCCGCTGCTCGCCGCCATGGGCGCGCGCACGTCACGCATCGAGCTCGGCACGGCCGTCATCGACATGCGCTACGAGAACCCGTTGTACATGGCCGAAGAGGCCGCCGCAGCCGACCTGATCAGCGGCGAACGGCTGCAGCTCGGCGTGAGCCGCGGGTCACCCGAGACCGCGCTACGCGGATCGGAGTCATTCGGCTATCGTCCCGCCGACGGCGAGACGGATGCTGATCTCGCGCGTTCGCACACGGAGCTGTTCCGCGCCGCCATCGGCGGAGCGGGGGTCGCTCACGCCAACCCGCAGATGACCGGATCCTCGGGCGCGCTCGCCATCGAGCCCCGCTCGGCGACCCTGAGTGACCGAATCTGGTGGGGATCAGGTACACGCGCGACCGCCGTCTGGGCCGCCGAGCAGGGGATGAACCTGCAGAGTTCGACGCTGCTGACCGAAGACACGGGGGTGCCGTTCGATGAATTGCAGGCCGAACAGATTGCGCTCTATCGTGCGGCCTGGGCATCCGCGGGTCACACACGCGAGCCGCGGGTGTCGATTTCGCGAAGCGTGATTCCGCTGACGAACGATCTCGACCGGCGCTACTTCGGTGCGGGTGCACGAAGCGAGAGTCAGGATCAGGTCGGTTATCTCGACGGCGGACTCGCCCGCTTCGGGCGTTCCTACACGGGCGAGCCCGACGTCATCGCCGCGCAGCTCGCGGCCGACGCGGCGGTTCAGGCGGCCGACACCGTGCTGCTCACCGTGCCCAACCAGCTCGGCGTCGAGTACAACGTCCATCTACTCGAACAGATCGCCCTGCACGTGGCCCCGGCCTTCGGCTGGACCCCGAACCTCCCGGTGCAGGCCCTCCGCTAGCAGCTCATGTGGTACGCTTTTCAGTACCACACGAAGGAGTAAATCGATGTCTGCGATCACAGCAACGGATGCTCGGCGCAACCTGTTCGGCCTCATCCAGCAGGTGAACGACGACCACGCTCCGGTCGAGGTCGTGTCGAAGCACGGCAACGCCGTCATCATCTCCAAAGACGACTACGACTCCATCACCGAGACGGCCTACCTGTTGCGGAACGCCAAGGGCGCCCAGCGGCTGCTCGCAGCCCTCGAGCGCGCCCGGCGCGGAGAGTTCGAGACCCACGATCTGCACGAGGCGTGAGCCGACTACTCGCCTTCGACCGGGATGGGTGGGAGGACTACACCTCTTGGCAGGGCCAAGATCGGAAGACGCTGAAGCGGGTCAACGCTCTGATCCAAGAGATCTTGCGAGACCCGTTTACCGGTACCGGTAAGCCGGAGCCGCTCAAGCACATCCTGTCTGGCGCCTGGTCGAGACGTATCGATGAGGCGAATCGCCTCGTCTACCTCGTAACCGACACGCACATCGTCATACTGCAGGCGCGCGACCACTACTGACCGGGCATCTGCTGGCCACGAGGCGCGTGTTCAGGTGCTCTCGATGCGGTCGGCCATCTTCTGCAGTCGTCGCCGAACTTCGCGGCCGCCTGCCCTCGCCTGACCCCCTCAGGGTTCGATGAAGCTGAGAGCCATGTTCGAGGGGGATGTCCCTATCTTCACCGGAAGCTCGGCGCCGGGTTGAACGCGCCATTCAACGTCTTGAGGGATGGCCTCGGCCATCTGCGTCTCAAAGGGAGGATCTGCAGATGTAACCGTCACGTTCAGCACGTAGATGTGGTCGCCGCGATAGTTTCGTACCAGGGCGAGATTGCCTTTTGAAAGCACGCGTACAGTGCCGTCGGTGCCGTTCGACTTCAGCCATTCTCGGGAGTTGGTGCCTGTCTCGCGTCCCAGACGCACCTCTGGTGCGTTCTGGGAAAAGTCGAGCACGAAGCTGTTCGGTGAGCGAGCGTCGGCCCAGACCGCAGTGAAGGTGCGACCGGGATGGAGCAATGACACCTGCTGGTTCGAGAGGCTACGCACTCCTTCGGCGATCATCGGAGTCTGCCCGTCCATGAATATCTGCAATCGGATCGAGCACGTCTGCCGATCGGCGTCGGCCGGATCGGGCGATCCCGTGATTTCAAGCACCAGCCCCCGAGCCAGCGTCTTGCCTTCGCGGCCGCGGAGGTCAGCCGCAAGGCGCTCGGCTTGCGCTTGCGCAACGACACGGCGGTCGGGGAGCTGACCCCACAGGATCACGAACTTCTGCGGGTTGGTGGGATCGATCGAGGCAGGAAGTTTCATGCCTACCCGCGGCGGAGTCGAGGTGTTGATCTCTGCTGCGTATTTCGCTGCCGTGGCCAGGATGCCTGGCGCCGTCAGCACGACATCCATACGACAGAAGCCAGTGCCTCCCGTCGAGTAGTTGCCATTCGAGTTCCTCACACCAACGGAGACGACTTCTGCTGTGCCGACCACGCCATTCTTCAAAGGGGCAGGATTAGCCCGCCGCCCCGAAAGCCATCGAGCAACGAGCACACTCAGCCCGATGATGATGAGGACGGGGATCGTCGTCAAAAGTACTGCGAGCATGCGCAGAGTCCTCTCTCGAAAGGCACGAGCTCACGATAAGTGATGATTAGTCACGAGCGTAACAGTCCTGCGATCGATTATCGAGTCAAACTCAGCTTGAGAGCTTCTTTCCGGCGTCAGGAGTTCTGCGTACGCTCCACCCACGCGAGGTACTCGGGCGAGACGGTGCCTGTCACGTAGTCACCGGTGAAATAGCTCATCTCGAGATGCTCGACGGAGGAGCCCTGGATGATGGCGGCCTCCATGTCGGCGACCTCCTGGTAGATGAGGTGGTCGGCGCCCATGTAGGCGGCGATCTCGGGAATCTTACGATTGTGCGCCACGAGCTCGTCACGCGAGGGCATGTTGATGCCG
>JAODBB010000171.1 GCA_025463745.1 Subtercola sp. | reverse complement strand
CGGCATCAACATGCCCTCGCGTGACGAGCTCGTGGCGCACAATCGTAAGATTCCCGAGATCGCCGCCTACATGGGCGCCGACCACCTCATCTACCAGGAGGTCGCCGACATGGAGGCCGCCATCATCGAGGGCTCCTCCGTCGAGCATCTCGAGATGAGCTGCTTCACCGGGGAGTACGTCACCGGCACGGTCTCGCCCGAGTACCTCGCGTGGGTGGAGCGTACGCAGAACTCCTGACCACCCTCATGATCTTCGCCGTTCGGGCCAGTAGCAAGAGGCGGGCACACCCGAAACCGCTTGCAGGCGGCGTCAGAGGGTCTGCCCAGGTCGTCTCGGTGCGCATCAGCAATACTCAAGCCAAACTCCTGATGCCGGCGGCTCGCCTTATGTAAATTGAGCGACGCTCGATATAGCGTGATAAGCTATTGATTAGCTCTCATCTATGGGATGATTCCACAGCAATCCAGATTGGATCCCGAACATGACCCTCGCGGCCGCACTGATCGTCGTGTCGATCATCGGAAGCTGCGTACTAGCACTCGTGATCGTGCTGCTGGTATCCAAATACAGTTCGAAGACTGCGCCCCTCAAGAACGGCGTTCTGGGCACGGCCGAGGTCGTCTCGGTGAACATGCCATATCCAACGGCGAACACCGACTTCAAGAGCATCTGCACCATGGATGTGGTGATCACCGCACCGGGCATCCAGGCCACGGCCGCAAGTTTCCGTGGGCGCATCAATATAGCGAACCGTCCGGTTCCGGGCATGAAGCTTCCCGCGTCGATTGACCCCGCGCATCCACAGACCTTCGTCATCCTGTGGGACCAGCTTTTCGATCAGCAGTGGGGCCAGCTTTTCGATCAGCGAGTGGCTGGAGAGCAGCACGCTCAACAGATCGCGGCCGACCTTCGCGACCACGAAGGTAAGACCCTCAGTCGCGCTTTCGTGTACGAAATCAGGCCGGCGTCCGCTCTCGTTGGGGCAACGTCGGGTTCAGCCGCAACCGCGCCCGGTCCTGACGAAGTGAACTGTTTCCTGCGACTCCAGATCTTCACGGATGGCCAATTCGCCGTTCCCGCGGCGGGCGTTCGAGCGGTTCCACGTGCCGCCCTCACTGTTGTGAAGCCTGGTTTCTCGTTCATCTCGGCGTGGGTCGACACTCGTTCGCCGAACGACTTCGTGCTCGACTTCACACAGAAACCGCCGGAGGTGAAGCTAGGGCGCGGCACCGACATCGAGACACGCGACTGGCTTCTGACGAACGGCACCGATGGCACTGTTCACGTCGACAAGGTCGCACCACTCGACGGGGTTCGAAACTACCGCGGCGAAGGCTTCTACGTCGTCACGATGACGGTAACGTCAGCGAAGCCTCCGTACCAGATGGTCACCACGCAGGGGGTTCCGGCGGCACTGGTGCCCCGGGTGCAGCCAGGCTCCGACCTCGCAGTCAAGTTCGGCAGCACGCCCGCCCATGTGACGTTCGTGGGAGTCTGAATCGGAGTCGCGGCGGGCATCCACTCGCTGAGCTGCCTTAGCAGCGCGCCGACGAATCGGCGCCGAGTCAGTCGTCGTTTCCACTACGACGGCGAGGCTTACGGTCTGGAACCAGAAGTGTCGGCACCATCCGAAGCATGAATTTGTCGAATTGAGGCACAGTGAACGCCGCGTACCCGTGTTCCGGCGTGTACAAGAGCCCCATGTTGATCAGCTCCGCCCTCGTTGGCCCAAGGTTCTGCGATGTTCTGCCCATGACCTCCGCAACATCGCTCGCCTTCTGTGAATCCGAACCAAGTACGGGTAGCCCTCGCTAACCTTGATGGCCTCCGCAAGAGCTTCTTCAGTGAAGCTCACCTCTTCCTCGAGTGCGGGCTCCGTCAGCGCTGTTTGAGCGTCGTACAGCCCCAGATTGCCGATTGCCGGAAACTTGAATAGACGCTCGGCGTACGACTTGGCGTCTCCAGCTAGCTCGGCAATCTGCGGCAGTCCGGCGCCGACCAGGGTGACCGGCAGCTTGCGTTGAACCATTTTGTGGAGCGCTTGAATGATTGCTTCAAGTTGCTCCTTGCTGAGGAATTGGATCTCGTCGAAGAGTAAGACAACGCCACGACCGCGTTCCCTGGCAGCCTCGCCGACCGCGATGAACACGTCAGTCAAATCCATAGCCAGGTCTGAGTGGTCAGCGAATCCCTCGGCTGCCTCAACATTCAGCTCCGCCGTCCACGTGCCACTGGGGTCTACCGAAACGTTGAACGAGCGAAGCACTCCAGCCGCGTGCACGAAACGATCGGTGGGTTTGTGATCGCATCCATGGCTCACATGTTGCTAAGTTTCGGGCGTTTTATAGAAAATGAATAAAACGGCAAATCTTGATAATCCTGCGTGCAACGCTAGTGCGAGACGGTCGCGAGGTTCGGGGTCCAGCCGAAGGCAGATCTTCATGGAAGGCCAACTCCCCGTAGCGGCAGAGGGTGGGCGAGCGGTTCCGCGCGCCGCACTCACGGTTGTGAAGCCTGGTTTCACATTCATCTCGGCCTGGGTCGATCTTCGGTCGCCGAACGACTTCGTACCCGACTTCACTCAAAAGCCAATGGTCACCACGCAAGGGGTTCCCGCGGCGCTAGTGCCCCGAGTGCAGCCAGGCTCCGATCTCGCGGTCGAGTTCGGCAGCACGCCCGGCCATGTGACGTTCGCGGGAGTCTGATTCCCAGCAGCGGTGCGCTGCCTTGTTCTCGCTGACGAGTGCCGGTCTCTCGGCGGGCATCCCTCGCTGGTCAGACGACGGCGGCCGCGACTAGGCCAGCGGATGCCTGGTCAGTAGTGGTCGCGCGCCTGCAGTATGACGATGTGCGTGTCGGTCACGAGGTAGACGAGGCGATTCGCCTCATCGATGCGTCTCGACCAGGCGCCCGACAGGATGTGCTTGAGCGGCTCCGGCTTACCGGTACCGGTAAACGGGTCTCGCAAGATCTCTTGGATCAGAGCGTTGACCCGCTTCTCCGCACGTCTACGGCATCAACATGCCCTCGCGTGACGAGCTCGTGGCGCACAATCGTAAGATTCCCGAGATCGCCGCCTACATGGGCGCCGACCACCTCATCTACCAGGAGGTCGCCGACATGGAG
>JAODBB010000166.1 GCA_025463745.1 Subtercola sp. | reverse complement strand
TTTGAGATCTTGCTGGTATTGGTGTCAGGAAAATCGACGATCATGGACGTCTCCAGGTTCTACCGTCACGGGCGAGTAGTTCATCGGCGGAATCGGGGCCCCAGGTACCGGGACGGTACTGATCGGGCTGCCCCTGCGTCGCCCAGTATTCTTCGATCGGGTCGAGAATCTTCCACGACAGCTCGACTTCTTGGTGCCGCGGGAACAGCGGCGGTTCGCCGAGCAGCACATCGAGAATGAGGCGCTCGTAGGCCTCGGGGCTCGCCTCCGTGAAGGCGTGGCCATACCCGAAATCCATGGTCACATCGCGCACTTGAACGCCGGCACCCGGCACCTTCGAGCCGAACCTGATCGTCACGCCTTCGTCGGGCTGTACACGAATCACCAGGGCGTTCTGCCCGAGTTCCGAGGTCTGTGCCTCTGCGAAGAGGTACTGCGGGGCACGCTTGAACACCACGGCGATCTCGGTGACGCGTCGGCCGAGGCGCTTGCCCGCCCGCAAGTAGAACGGAACACCCGCCCACCGACGCGTGCCGATGTCGAATCGCACGGCGGCATACGTCTCGGTCGTCGATTCGGGGTTCATGCCGTCTTCTTCGAGGAAGCCGGGAACGTACTCGCCACCCTGCCAGCCGCTGGAGTACTGCCCGCGGGCGGTCGAGGCGCTGAGGTCTTTCGGCAGCTTGACCGCCGCGAGAACCTTCTCTTTCTCGGCACGCAGGTCGGAAGCGTTGAACGAAATGGGTTCTTCCATCGCGGTCAATGCCATCAGTTGCAGCAAGTGGTTCTGAATCACGTCGCGCGCGGCACCGATGCCGTCGTAGTAGCCGGCCCTGCCGCCCACGCCGATGTCTTCGGCCATCGTAATCTGCACATGGTCGACGTAATTGCCGTTCCAGATGGGTTCGTACAACTGGTTGGCGAAACGAAGCGCGAGGATGTTCTGCACCGTCTCTTTGCCGAGATAGTGGTCGATGCGAAAAACGTCATCCGGCGCGAACACAGACTCGACGACGTCGTTCAACTCACGAGCCGTCTTCAGGTCGCTGCCGAACGGCTTCTCGATGACGACGCGGCGCCACTGTCCGGGTTGCGGATGCGCGAGGCCCGAGCGACGCAGCTGCTCGGTGACCAGCGGGAACGCTTTCGGAGGTATGGACAGGTAGAACGCGTAGTTGCCCTTGGTGCCGCGCACGGCATCCAACTCGGCCATCGTCTCTTTCAGGTTCTCGAACGCCGAGTCGTCGTCGAACTCACCCGAGACGAACCGGATGCCCTCTGACAGCTGGCGCCAGACCTCCTCATCGAACGGGGTGCGCGCGTATTCTTTGACGGCATCGTGTACCACCCGCTCGAAGTCTTGGTCTTGCCAATCGCGCCGGGCGAAACCGACGAGCGAGAATCCCGGCGGCAGGAGCCCTCGGTTGGCGAGGTCGTACACCGCCGGCATCAGCTTCTTGCGCGACAGGTCGCCGGTGACGCCGAAGATGATCAGCCCGCTGGGGCCCGCGATGCGGTTGAGCCGTCTGTCGGTGGGAAGCCTGAGGGGGTTGTAATCCGGAGTGATTTCTACCGGTGACATCGTGCTCCTTGCAGGGTCGGTGCGCCGAGTGAACGGCGCGCCTGGGGCGTTCAGGTGAGGGAATCGAACAGACTGGTCACGTTGGCGGTCGGGTCGGTGAGGTTCAGGCGAAGAACCGGGCGACCGTGCTGCTCGAGCACACTCGCGTCGCCTGCGGCCTGAGCCTGGATGAGCTGGCCGAAGGTGAACGGGCGATCGGGAACCTCAAGATCGATGCTGGCCGTCTCGGTGATCTGCAAGAACACTCCGATGGCCGGGCCGCCCTTGTGGAACTGACCGGTCGAGTGCAGAAACCGAGGGCCCCAGCCGAAGGTGACCGGGCGAGTGATCTTCGCTGCGATCGCGTCGCGCAGCTCGGCGAGCTGGGGGAGCGCGACGCGGTCGACGTAGGCCTGAATCGACACGTATCCGTCGGAGGGCGTCTCGGCGAGCAGCTTCTCGATGGCGGCGGAGACGGTGTCGACGCCGGTGGTGACCGACGCGGTACCGCGAACCTCGATGCCGTCGGCAGTGAAGACCGGCGCTTCGGGTTCGGGCTGAGCATCCAGCAGCCCGCGGGTGGCGATCTTGGCCGACTCGACGTCGGGCTGATCGAACGGGTTGATGCCGAGCAGACGCCCGGCGACGACCACCGCGTATTCCCAGGTGAGGATGAGCCCACCGAGCGAGCCGCTCATCAGAATCTCGCCGTCGTGGCGGTTCTGCGGCAGCAGGTGGAACTGGTCGGCCTCGTTGACCAGGCGAACGATCTGCAGGTCGGGCAGCTTCTCGCTGAGCTCGGGGGAGTGCACGTCGAGCACAACAGGCAGCAGGCCGCGGCCGAGCTTTCCGGTCGACTCGGCGATGAGCTGTTCGGCCCAGTCGGCGAAGCCCACGATGTGGGTGCCGTCGGAGACGATGCCGAGCTTGTTCTTCAGGGGCTTCGTACCGGCGATGGCCGCGCCCAGAATGAGCGCGGGGTTGTCTTCGTCGTCGGTCGAGAGGTAGAGCTGAATCGCGTCGGCCTCATCGAGCAATTCATCGATGTTCACACCGGCGAGGCCAGCGGGAACCAGACCAAAGGCGGTGAGGGCCGAGTAGCGGCCTCCGACGTTCGGGTCTGCGGTGAAGACACGGTAGCCGGCCTCGTGCGCCGAGGCCTCGAGCGGCGAACCGGGATCGGTGACCACGATGATGCGCCCCTTCGGGTCGACACCGACTTCGCGGAACGCCTTCTCGTACGTGCGGCGCTGGCTGTCGGTCTCTACCGTCGAGCCCGATTTCGACGAGACGACCAGCGCGCTGGTCGCGAGCCGATCACCCAGGGCGGCCTCGACCTGACCGGGGGCGGTCGAATCGAGAACGGTCAGTTCGACGCCGGCCGTTCTGGTGATGACCTCGGGGGCGAGGGATGATCCGCCCATGCCCGCGAGAACGAAATGGTTGACGCCGGCAGCGAGAAGCTCCTCACGAAGCTGCTCGATCTCGGCGACCAGCGGCCGCGACACCGAGACGACCTCTGTGAAGCCTAGGCGCTTCGAGGCTTCGGATTCCGCGTCGGGCCCCCAGAGCGCGGGGTCTTCGGCCGTGATACCCGAAGCGACAAGATCTTCGACCAGAGTGGGAACGTTCGCCTCGACGGCCTTTTTGACCGCGCCCGAAACGTGGATCTTAACGCTCACGCGTTGTCGCCCTTCGCGGCGTCAAGAGCCGTCTGCACGGTGTCGAGCAGTTCGTTCCACGACACGTCGAACTTCTCGACGCCCTCTTTTTCGAGCAGCTCGGTGACTTCGGCGTACGAAATGCCCTGGGCGGCGACCGCGTCGAGCACCTTGTTCGCGGCGGCATAGCTGCCGGCGATGGTGTTGCCGGCGATGACACCGTGGTCGAACGTCGCGTCGAGCGTCTTCTCCGGCATGGTGTTGACCACCTCGGGCGCGGCGAGCTCGGTCACGTAGAGCGTGTCGGGCAGCGACGGGTCTTTAACGCCCGTCGAGGCCCACAGCGGGCGCTGCTTGTTCGCACCCGCGGCGAGAAGAACCTTCGCACGCTCGGTGGTGAAGGCCTGCTCGTACACCTCGTAGGCGAGCTGCGCGTTCGCGACGCCGGCCTTGCTCTTCAGGGCGATGGCCTCATCGGTGCCGATGGCGACAAGACGCTTGTCGATCTCGGTGTCGACACGCGACACGAAGAACGATGCGACCGAGTGCAGCCCAGACAGATCGATTCCGGCCTCCTGCGCCTTCTCGAGCCCGGCGAGGTACGCGTTGATGACGTCGCGATAGCGCTCGAGGCTGAAGATCAGCGTCACGTTCACACTGATACCGGCCGCGATCGTCTCGGTGATCGCGGTGAGACCCTCGATGGTCGCCGGGATCTTGATGAGAACGTTCTCCTTGCCGACCTTGTCGTACAGCTCTTTGGCCTGCTTGATCGTCTTCTCGGCGTCGTTCGCGAAGCCGGGTTCGACCTCGATCGACACCCGGCCGTCGAAGCCGTTCGTGGCGTCGTAGACGGGGCGGAAGATGTCGCAGCCCTCGGCCACGTCTGCCGTGGTGATCTCGAAGACGGCCTCGGTGACGTTCTTGCCCGCAGCGGCGAGCTCGCGCACCTGCTCGTCGTACGCCTCACCCTTGGCGAGGGCCGACGCGAAGATCGACGGGTTGGTAGTGACGCCCACGACGTTCTTCTCGGCGATCAGCTTCTGGAGGCTGCCGGTGCGCAAACGCTCACGAGAGAGGTCGTCGAGCCAAATGCTGACTCCGACGGCCGACAGTTGAGCGGTGGTGGTGGTGGTTTCTGTATCGGTCATTTTTGGTTCTCCTTCAACATCATTCGAAACTAAAAATCGTGCGAGACCTAGTTCTTGGCAAGGTTCGACAACGACACCTTCGCGGCCTCGATGGCGGAGCCCGTGGTCATACCGAATTCGCGGTACAGCGTCTTGTAGTCGGCGGATGCGCCAAAGTGCTCGATCGACACGCTCTTGCCGGCGTCGCCGACCCAGGGGCGCCAGGTCAGCGCGAGGCCTGCTTCGATCGACACCCGAGCCTTCACGGCGGCAGGCAGAACGTGCTCGCGGTACTCGGCGCTCTGCTCTTCGAACCACTCCATGCACGGTGCCGACACCACTCGAGCGTTGATTCCGTCGGCCTTCAGCAATTCGCGCGCCTCGACGGCGATCTGCACTTCCGAGCCCGTGGCGATGAAGATCACGTCGGGCGTGCCGTTCGGCGCCTCGGCCAGAATGTAGGCGCCCTTCGCCACATTCTTCGCCGACGCGAAGACCTCGCCGGAGGCTTCGCCGTCGCCGCGTTCGAAGGTCGGGATGTTCTGGCGCGTGAGGGCTATCGCCGCCGGCCCGACACGACGCGACAGAATCGTCTTCCACGCCCACGACACCTCGTTCGGGTCGCCCGGGCGTACCACGTCGAGGCCCGGAATCGCGCGAAGCGTGGTCAGCTGCTCCACCGGCTGGTGGGTGGGGCCGTCTTCACCGAGCGCGACCGAGTCGTGCGTGTACAAGAAGATCGACGGCGCCTTCATGAGAGCGGCCAGCCGCACCGCGGGGCGCATGTAGTCGGAGAAGATCAAGAACGTGCCGCCGAACGGGCGGGTGTTGCCGTGCAGCACGATGCCGTTCAGAATCGCGCCCATCGCGTGCTCACGAATGCCGAAGTGCAGCACGCGGCCGTAGGGGTTGCCCGACCACTCGTGCGTCGAGTGCTCGACGGGCACGAAGGATGCGCCCGATTCGATGGTGGTGTTGTTCGACTCGGCGAGGTCGGCCGAGCCGCCCCAGAACTCGGGCATGACGCCGGCGATGGCGTTGATGACCTTGCCCGAAGCGGCACGCGTCGAAACCTCTTTGCCCGCCGGGAACACCGGCAGGGCGCCGTCAATGCCCTCGGGCAGGTCGCCCGCCAGCATGCGGTCGAGCAGCGCCTTACGTTCGGGGTTCGCGGCGGCCCAGGTCTCGAAGCCCTGCTGCCAGTGCTCGTGCGCCGCCTTGCCGCGGGTGACGGCCTCGCGGGTGTGCGCGAGAACCTCGTCGGAGACGACGAAGTGCTCGTCGGGGTTGAAGCCGAGAATCTCCTTCAGGCCCTTGAGTTCCTCGGCTCCCAGAGCAGAACCGTGGATCTTGCCGGTGTTCTGCTTCGTCGGCGACGGCCAGCCGATGATGGTCTTCAGAATGATGAGCGACGGCTTGGAGGTTTCGGCCTTCGCGGCCTGGATGGCGTCGTTCAGCGCGGCGACGTCTTCGACGTAGACGCCGGTCTTCTTCCAGTCGACGACCTGCACGTGCCAGTGCAGAGCCTCGAAGCGTGCGTGCACGTCTTCGGTGAAGGCGATGTTCGTGTCGTCTTCGATCGAGATCTGGTTGCTGTCGTAGAACGCGATGAGGTTGCCGAGCTGCTGGTGACCGGCGAGCGAGGAGGCCTCGTTGGTGATGCCTTCTTCCATGTCACCGTCACCGGCGATGGTGTAGATGAAGTGGTCGAACGGGCTCGTGCCGGGCGCAGCATCCGGGTCGAACAGCCCCCGTTCGAAGCGTGAGGCGTAGGCGAACCCGACGGCCGAGGCGAGGCCCTGGCCGAGCGGGCCGGTGGTGATCTCGATGCCGTCGGTGTGGCCGTATTCGGGGTGCCCCGGCGTGAGCGATCCCCAGGTGCGCAACTTCTTCAGGTCGTCGAGCTCGAGGCCGTAACCGCCGAAGTACAACTGAATGTATTGAGTGAGCGAACTGTGGCCGATTGAGAGGATGAACCGATCGCGGCCGATCCATTCGTTGTCTGACGGGTCGCGCCGCATTTCTTTCTGAAAGAGAAGGTAGGCGAGAGGCGCGAGGGACATCGCGGTGCCGGGATGCCCGTTACCGACTTTCTCCACGGCATCAGCCGCGAGAACCTTCGCTGTTCTGATGGCCTGATCGTCAATAGATTCCCACTGCAGTGATGCCACGAGGTGTAGAGCCCTTCTTAGGTTGCGGTCTGAGTGGGAGCCCCGGAGCACCGTTGAGCCGAAGGTGTTTTCCCACCCTGCTTTCAGTATAGAGATCGCGGCGGTATCGCCGCCCGCTCGTGACTGACTTCTACGCTCTGTAAAGTAGAGTGGGAGAGAATGTCAGACGCAGTTAGAGGAGCAATGGACGTTGCTGTAGAGGGCCAGATCGCGCATCCGCGAATTGGCGCGGGGCAGAAGGTCAAAGCGTACGTCGCTCTGACAAAACCTCGGGTCATGGAG
>JAODBB010000139.1 GCA_025463745.1 Subtercola sp. | reverse complement strand
CAGTGACCGCCCCGCCGCCGATGTGGTACATCGGCATTCCGTTGATGCAGACATCGCCGTCGGTCATTCCGGCGCGCTGACCGACGAAGGCTGCTTCGTTAGCAATTCCCTTGTGATGAAGAAGCGCGCCCTTGGGAAATCCAGTTGTTCCCGAGGTGTATTGAATCTGTACCGGGTCGAGCGGCATCACGACGGGAAACTCGAGGTCGGCATCCCCTGACTCGATGAAGTCGGGCCATTCTGTGAAGCTGATCAGTTGGCGAAGTGCCGGCGTTCGACGGCGCACTTCGCTGATGATTTCGCGAAGATCGCAGCCGCGGTATTCGTCGACGAAGAAAATGGCCACAGCGCCTGACTGCACGAGCACGTACTCCAACTCGTGGCTCTTGTAGGCCGGGTTGATGGCGACGACGAGCATGCCCGCCATGGCGATCGCCTGCTGCAAAATGACCCATTCGGCGGCGTTGGGCGCCCAGATGGCGATGCGGTCTCCTGGCTCGAACGAGCGCAGAAGCCCGCGCGCGACCTTCTCGGTCTCCCCAAGGAATTCGCTGTACGTCCAGTGCCGGCGTGCGCTCGGCACGGCGACACCGTCGACGAGTGCGAGCCGGTCGGGTACATGTGCAGCTGCCTCGCGAAGAAGGCTCGGAAGGGTGATCTCCCGTACACCCGAACTCGTTTCAGCAGGCCAGCTCGACTCCCCGAGGGGGGCTTTAACGACGTTCATCGACTCTCCTTCATTGCAGGTCGTAAATGTGCGACAGAGAGCGCCATGAAAGCGACTAATCCGTCGAACTAACAATAGGACTAACCATACGCAAATTCAACCATTTAGCTCCGATCGTCAGCTCTGGGGAGTTCGTCATGACTGAATCGTTGACCGTTCGGCCAGAGCCCCCCCTCGTCTAGCCAAAGTTCCTGCGGAGGGAGAAGGGCGAACTGGATAAAAAGGATAAAGAAAACTAAACCGCCGCGACGTGACTGAGAGTCGTCTCCAGCTTCCTTCGACGTGCCGACCGCATCGACTTGAAAGACGTACCAACCCGAGACATCGAAGCGGCCCTCGCCGTCACCTTCACCGACACGGGCATCAATACGCCGGGGTTTACCGTCGACACCTCATCGACGCCGGCGTCATCGTCGACGCCGGCCGCGGACTCCTCGACTTCTCAGTCCCGCACCTACGGCAATACCTCCGAGAACACGCCGCATCCGGACTGGACACGTACAGCCTCTAATGCGGCGCACCCCAGTAGCGGAACCGACCGCGAGCGGCCAAGAAACAACCCGACATGCATTCAACACCTGGGCGCTTGTTCGGTCGTATGCCAGATACTTTAGTTGTCGTAACGTCCATTATCAGCGCAGATATACCTCAAGCGTTTAGGCGCACGTAGACGTCAGCGCGACCGCGGTCTAAGAAAGCAATTTCGTTTTTGCCCGTTCGAAGTCCTCTAATGACAAGACCCCGGCATCTCTGAGCTGTGCCAGTTGTGCAAGTTGAGCTGGAAGCGTGTTCTGGACTCCGCCTACTCTCGTTGTAACTGCGCGAGGAGCGCTCTTCCCGAAACTGGGCTGCGCACGAATCCACGCTTCGATCATCTCGCTCGTTCCGTAATTTACTGCACAAGCCGCGAGCTCGGTGCCCCCACCAATGAGCGCGAAAATTTGCTGAAGGGAACTTGCACCCAATCCTTTATCTAACCTTCCGGGCCTTCGCACCGCGAACCCGGTGACATCGGCAACATTGACCCGGAAGGCGGGGAGCAGTTTCCCTGTTGCCCGGTATTCGATGAGGCCACCACCCAGATCGATGATGCTTCCCCTCCCGAACCCCAATCCGTAACTAACTGGCTTAGCCATGGAGACTCCTAACTGTGTCGCCGAGGGCCCGAGTCGATCGATCATCCGGAATTGAATGGTGCATGCCAGCTCGGGTTCGTGTCATTCCGGCCCATCGCAGCTCGGAACAACGATGGACCGGACATTCATGGTTCGGATCGTATTGCTACCCTAACTACCCTGATGGAATTTCACATTCCCCAGTAGTGGTCAACCTTGAAAGGGGGAAGCGCTCGGAATTGTGCCCGTGTAAGTGACAGGTTCGTGTCTCGCACGCAATTTGGGTAGTAGGCGAAGCTGCGGGATGTCCATCCTGCTGAGCCCCGTCGCCCGCCCACATGCCGGAGGCAGCCAACTGACGTCCCTGCTCGATGCCAACCTCGACCAGGGTGTGCTCACAATCGTGGGCGAGCGATATCAACTCAGGATCGCAGAGGCGTCACATATCCCGAGCGAGCGTTATCCGAGTCTGTAGCGCTTTTTTAGACAGAAACGCCCTGATCGAGACGCTTCCGAATAACGTCAAGAACCTGCTTCCGATGGCAATGCAACTCAGATGCCTCATAGCAGAGGACTGCAACATGCGTCTTACTGGCCAGCTTGACGAGTTCGTCAATGGAGTCTTGCGCTTCCTCACTGGTAAGAACTTCGGCGAATTTCAGCCGGGCGTCGTCTCCGGCTTCAGTG
Organism: Subtercola sp.; assembly: GCA_025463745.1. Lineage (GTDB taxonomy): Bacteria > Actinomycetota > Actinomycetes > Actinomycetales > Microbacteriaceae > Subtercola. Next base: position 11,523 of record JAODBB010000139.1, on the reverse strand, counting down.
CCGTCCTCCGAATACGCGGCGCGATTTTCTTTGGGGTTGCCTAGGGCTGGGCGATGGAGATAGTCCACTCCCTGGAGAGCCAGCGCCTCGGTCAGCCCTTTACGCGAGAAGCCGCGCTTGCGAGAAATTGGATTGAGACGCACGTCCACGAGAACGGTTACGTTCCACTTTTTCAGGCCGGCCACAAGGTCTTCGACCTGCTGCCCCTCGTAACCGATTCCGATGATGCCCGCCTCGTCAGTCCACATGAGTCGAGTTTCGCACGAGCTGGGGTGGCCCGGAATTCCGAGCCGCAACTTCAGCGAGTCGAGAGAGACGAAGATCATCGAATGTCAAGCTCGGTCGACTTATAAAAGCAGCTGCAAGGCCAAGCAAATGTCGGTGTCTTCTTAGTTACGTGTCGCCTTCTTGTCGGCCCGAAAGCTCGTTTGAGTCAGCGACCCTGAGAAGAGGTCTTCGTTGAGGAAGTAGAGCACGGGCGCGATGTCTTCTTCCTGCAGCAAAAATTCACCATCTGCGCTGATCAGTGAATCCGCATCGAGCTCGGCTAACGTCATGGCCTCGCGCAAAACTTCGTTCGAGACCGACGCCAGATGGCCCCGGCGTACGATTGCTTCGAGCCTCGCCCTGATGCGGCTGTCGCGCTGTGCACGCTCTACAAGCCGCTGACGTCCTGCTGCCTCGATGGGGACTGCGGAGTGAAGGTCCGTCGCCCACTGGGGCACCTGCTGTGCTAGGGAATCCTGGTCACGAAATAAAGCGGCGAAGACTGTTTGGCTGAGAACGAACACGTCGTCGCCGAAAGCAACGAGGTCCATCCATTCATCAAACGCGAATATTGGCTCCTCGATGCGTTGAAGCGTATCCGTCAGAAGCGAGTAGATTCGTCCCCGCTTGAGCCCTCGCCTTGGATTGCTTCGTCGCAAGAAAACAGCTCGACTGCCCGCAACGTCTCCGATGACAACGGCGTAGAAGGATAGATCGCCGGCGGGAAGGTCACCCGGCTTCATATCGGGCAGAGTCTCGGCGGACTGCAAAGCGGCAAGTAAGGACAGGTTGCCATGCTCGCTGCCAAGCGACGGGGCGGTCCCGACGAGATTCGCATCGATAGTCAGGTACGTTTCCGGGGATAAATCTGCATCTGGAGCCCAGCTCTCTCCTTCTCGAGATCCAAGGTCTTCAATAGTCATGTTTGCGACGTCGCGGAAAGCGGCCGCTACTTCGTGCCCCACCGCCACTTGGCGGATTTTTGTGCGCCTTCCAGATATCCAGCCCACGGCTAATGTCAACGCCTCATCCACATTGATCGTCTCGAATGCGCGATTATTGACCATGGTTGTCTCCAGTGGCTACGTGGCTGAATACGAAGGCATTGCCTGAAATGGGATGGGCAAGAATAGAAGATCCAACAAGCGGTGCCGATTTCGCGATGAGGGTGATCGACCGGTCACGTTGACCGCGCACCACGAAAATATGAATGCCCGCAGCTAACAAGATCGGGTTAACCAGACCAAGATCCGTCCGGACCAAAAGGATCACGAGCAGCAATCCAAAGAAAAGGTAGCTGATCAGCACTGCGACGCTGTCGGCTGGCGCAAATGCAAACGGGAATATGTAGGTGAGTAGATATACCGGCACTTGAGAACTTTCGTCCCTGATAGCTACGACTGTGAAAGGTTGCGCCGTAGTCTTGCGCCGAACCAGGAGCACTAGAGGCAGCGCGAGAGCAAATAGGAGCGCGACTAAGGCAAGCACCAACGCCCAGCCCGCCTGGACATCGACGAGGCGGATCGCGACGATCGCGACCATCGGGGCGAGGGACGAAAGTACAAGCAGTAGCCGAGTCATGCCACCTGTTGCCGGGATATTTTTATCGTCGCCCGTCGACGAACCATCTTTTCGGACCAGCCGACAATAGTTTCTACCACTTCGCTCCCCTCGCAAATATGAGCATGCCACAGTACGAACGCTGAACGCCCAATTATGACTCGCGGCAGAAACAAACTACGGTTACGTTCCATCACCTGATCAGTGTGGTACCTACGACTGACACACGCGAGCCTCCGTGCAGACCCCATGCCCGGAGGCCCAGAAGTCAGCACTCGTCGGCAGGGTGCTCAAGACCGATTCCCTATGGGGACGTGCATGAGCAACTTGTACCGCTGTCAGAGGACAGCTGCACTTGCTATAGAGGTCGGCAGGACGCTGGCCTTGATGGGTTTCAAAGCGGTGAGCGGCTGTGGTGCCGTGCGCGTCAGTCGAGATCGAACGCATCCGAGACCTGGTCGATGGTGAACTGGCTGCGGAGCTTCGTGGCAGTGTTCTGGTTAGCGAACATCCCAGGCTTCCAGAAGCCATGGTCGCGAGGCACAGTGCGTGCCCACTCGATTGGCACAGCCCACTCGGCGATGTCGTCGTCGTCGCCTGGACGAGAATATGTCCCCTCGAGCGGAAGTGTGTTCAATGGCGTCTCTACATCGTTGTGCAGGACAGTCGTTTCATCAACCGCTGTGCGTCGCCGAGGACAGTACCAACGCCGACGTAGCCAATTTTCGGGATGCAGGCAAATATGCGGGATCCCGGGACGAGGTTCTTCAGCGTCCGCGAGAACCACTTCTCGCCGCCGCCTCCTTTGCTCGCGCAACCAGGACGAGGGCGTTCTCGTGCGTCAGAGGAGGGTCGAATTGAAAAGAGTTCCAGTCGCCATTATGGCGGAACTCTGCATCATCGCCTGATTCAACCGGCGGGTTCGACGGCGTAACTCGCGTGCCCGTCCTGCTGCCAGGATCCGGATCGTTCATGCTTGGAGCATACAGTCGTCGCGACACACGCCGGTATGCGACCACATCCCTGCCGATCGATTACAAACTGGGCTCAGACTGCCATGCCGCACGAGGGGCACACTCGACGGCCTGATTCTCCCGTTGTCGGTTGCATGACATTCCCACAGAATTGACACATCACGCCCGGCCCAGACCTCGCGTGTGGAATGGTGCCCACGACACCGATGTCTGCACGCACCGCGGCCAGGAACTCGTCGAGCTTGTGGTCGTACTCAATTTCCTCGTCGCTCTCGTAGTCTGTGCGCTCCGCAGCACCCCAGCGGTACAGCGCAGAGTAGACAGCATTGGCGTAACTGAGGGTGTCGGAGCTGGCAAACACATCCAGATCGTGAAGCGCCCCTGCTGCTTCCTCCTGCCAACCGAATTCAAGCGCAGGACCAATCTCGTACCCAGCATCATGGATTGCGATGGACGTCTTCCTCAGAGCATGAAAGTACGCGAGGTAGTAGCCTCTCTGGACTTCCCCGACCTTCCACGCGTCCTCGCGCGCCCATCTTCGGGCCTCGTGCGTCTGACGGACTTCCTCGCGCTTTACCGCAGCCCGATTCGTCAGAATGACGATCGTGACAGCAACGGCATTGCCGAAGAGGGCTATGGCGATCGGCACCCAAATTTGATCATTCACGCTTGCAGACTATCGACCGCTCGCACTTCGGCTGCAGGCCAAGAGTTGGGGCGCCGATCCATGTGGCAGTGTCTTGAAAACCCAAAGGTTAATGAGGCATGGGGCTCCCCTGTTGACCGGTCGCGAAATTGCGCGGATGCGGTTCGTCTCGGGAACTCGTCTCATAGCCGTGCGTGTCTCATTCCGGTTTTCAGGGAATATTGGGGCAATGCGGCGATACAGGGGCTCTGTCGGGTGAAGCGCGTGAATACCGCGGCGCAGGATGCGCAGCTGCCGATTGGGAACGAATGATGGCCCAAACTCGTGGGAGTCAGGGCCATCGCTTCTTGTCTCCTTGTGATGCTTGAGTCAGAACTGCCAGTGGTAAGGGCCCCAGTCGGGTTCGCGCTTTTCAAGGAACGCATCGCGCCCTTCGATCGCCTCGTCGGTGCCATAGGCGAGACGCGTAGCCTCGCCAACGAGCACCTGCTGGCCCATCAGACCGTCGTCGACGGCGTTGAACGAATACTTGAGCATGCGGATCGAGGTGGGCGACTTGCCGAGAATCGTTTCGGCCCAGGCGATCGCCGTCGGCTCGAGTTCGGCGTGCGGCACGACAGCGTTGACAGTTCCCATCTCGTAGGCGCGTTGGGCGCTGTACTCCTGACCGAGAAAGAAGATCTCGCGGGCGATCTTCTGCCCGACCTGGCGAGCCAGGTACGCGCTTCCGTAGCCACCGTCGAAGGAGCCGACATCGGCATCCGTCTGTTTGAACCGACCGTGCTCGGCGCTCGCGATGGTGAGGTCGCACGTGACGTGGAGGGAGTGGCCGCCGCCTGCAGCCCAGCCGGGAACCACAGCGATCACGACCTTCGGCATCGTGCGGATCAGCCGTTGCACCTCGAGGATGTGCAGGCGGCCCGTGGCTTTGGTGCCGTCGGCGTACTGATAACCGTCACGCCCGCGAATTCGCTGGTCGCCGCCCGCGCAGAATGCCCAGCCGCCGTCTTTCGGGCTCGGACCGTTGCCCGTGACGAGCACGACGCCGATCTTCGTGTTCTGCCTGGCGTGGTCGAGCACGCGGTAGAGCTCGTCGACCGACTGCGGGCGAAACGAGTTGCGAATCTCGGGGCGATTGAATGCCACTCGAGCAATACGCCCGCTGAGGTCGTGGTGGTAGGTGATGTCTACAAGATCGGCGAATCCCTCGACGTCATTCCAGCGTTGGGCATCGAACAGTTCCGAGATCACGGTTACCTCCCTGGTAGGCCGGTAAGGCCGACGGTTGCGGCCACCATCGGCGGGCGCAGTAAAACGATACGCCAGGCTAGCTGTCGAGAAATCCGGCGACCTCAGCGCTTGTCTTCTCGAGCTGGTTGAGCCACGGGGCGTGACCGCCCTCGACCACGACAAGCCGCGCGCCTGGAATAGCGTCGATGCTAGCGTGGCCGTTGTCGGGGGTCAGAAACACGTCCTTGTCGCCCCACACCATCAGTACAGGTACCGCTATCGTGGCGAGTTCGTCGTGCGACACGGGCACCCCGGCTCGCACGGTGAATGGCGTGATCAAGCGGCGAAAGTAGCTCGCGACGCTCCGAGCGAATCCGGGTCGCTGCGACGACAACCAGCCCGCCTCGACCAGCTCACGCGGGTAATCGTCGACAGCTCCCGGTCCGAGCGTGGCCGTCGAGTTCTTGCGATAGGTGTCGAACGATGCGCGCATGCCGAGAATCGCTTTCCCGACGCCCGGAACCGACATCACCTTGAAGGCGAGCACCGGTGCCACTTCGCCGAAGCCCGCGCCCGGGGCGCCCAGAAGCACGAGCCGGCGGATTCGCTCAGGCCGGGCGAGCGCGTAGTACAGCGCGAACTGGCCACCGAGCGAATGGGCGACAATATCGATCTGCCCCAGGTTCAGGGTGTTGATGACCGCGTCGAGAACCGTGACAGCAAAGGCGCGCAGGTCGTTCTTCGCCGTCAGCGTGACAGGGTCTGAGAGCCCATGGCCCGGCCAGTCGACGGCGATCACTCGCCGCGCGCCGAAGTACGGTACGAGCGGAACGGCGGCGGCCGTCACCGATGCGATTCCGTGCAGCAGCAACACAGGCGGCCTCGAGCTGTCGCCCTCGATCTCGACGATGCGCACCCGTCGTCCGCCCAGAGCGATCATTCGTTCGCTGTGGCTCGTCAGCCCATAGCGCTGCCACAGTCGGGCTTCAGACGCACGCACACGATCGTCGAGATCTGCGGCATCGGCACGCGAGAGTCTGGCCATCGAGACCCCCTAGAACCGACCGCGAATGGCCGCGATGTTCAACCCCGGTCATCCTCGACGGCTGCCGCGGCGAGCAGTCGCAGCTCGAATTTCTTGATCTTGCCCGTCGCGGTCGCCGGCAGCTCGTCGATGTAGATGATGCGTTCGGGGCACTTCTGCGGAGCGATGTGGCGCTGGTGCTGCAGGTAGTCGGCCAGCTCCTTCTCGGTCAGGCGCTCGTCTCCGGCGGCCACGATGAACGCACACACCTTCTCGCCGAGGCGGTCGTCGGGCATCGAAACGGCCGCGATCGCGGCGACCGCCGGATGCGTCAGCGCGTTCTCTTCGACCTCGCGCGCCGAGATGTTCAATCCACCGCGGATGATGAGGTCTTTGATACGCCCAGTCACCCGCAGATAGCCGTCTTCATCGAGCTTTCCGAGGTCTCCGGATGCCGCGAACCCGTCTGCACCGATCGTGGCCGCCGTGCGCTCAGGGTTGTTCCAGTAGCCGAGCATGAGGCCGGGGCTGGTGTAGGTGATCTCGCCCTCCACGCCGACCGCGACCGGCTGGTTGTCTTCATCCCTGATCTCGAGGTGGATTCCGTCGAACCCGCGGCCATCGGAAGCGACGATCTTCTCGGGCGGGTCGTCGTAACGCACGGCGGTGGCCACCATCACTTCGCTGCTCCCGTAGATCGGCAGGGCAGCGCATCCGGGAATGAATTGCTTCCAGTCGCGCAGCAGCACCTCGGGCAGGGGGGCACCTGCCGATGCCCAGACGCGCATACTCGAGATGTCGTGCGAGGTGTCGGCCTTGAGCGCGGCAAGGCTCATCTGCAAGAACGGCGTCGCGGCGATGCTGATCGTGGTTCGGTACTTTGCAATGCGGCGAAGGCCTTCGTTCGGTTCCCAGACGTCGAAGAGGTGCAACCCGGCTCCGCGGGTGAGCATGGTGACGAGCCCCGCGGTGATTCCGGTTGCGTGGGTGATGGGGGTCGGCATGAACATGATGTCGTCTTCGGTCGTGCGATAGACGAAGTCATTGAGGCGCGCTGCCGTGTACGACAGCGTGCCGAACGTGTGCTGGCAGCCCTTCGGGCGCGATTCGGTGCCAGAGGTGTAGACGATCATGTGCAGGTCGTCGGGTGACGGCGGCGCACCGAGTTCGTCGTCGCTGGGCACAGTGTCGCCGGCGATGAGGTCTTCGTAGGCCAGGTTGTCGCCGGTGGGGGTTCCCCCGCGCACGACGATGACGCGCTCGATCTGCGGTGTGGTCTCGCGTACGTTCGCGATCATCTCGGCGTAGTTGAAATGCCGGAATTCTTCGGTGACGATCGAGATCTTGGCGCCGGAATTCTCGATCACATACTTCACCTCATCGTCACGGTAGACGGGCATCGTCGGCACGAGTATCGCTCCGATGCGCGCCAGGGCGACGTAGATGACGACGTACTCGTTCCAGTTGGGCAACTGCACCTGCACGCGGTCGCCGCGCACCACGCCCAGCTTCTGCAGCTGCGCGGCGAATCGGTAGGCCCGTGCGCGCAGTTCGCCACGGGTCAGTGACGAGTAGCCGTCGGTGAGCTGCAGCCGGTCGGGATCTGCCGCCGCGTACAGATCGATGTAGTAGGCGAGGCTCTTGTCGTCCCAGTACCCCTTGTCGCGAAACTCGGCGAGTTGCTCGGCTGTGTAGCGGTCGGTCACCGACGTTCCGGTCGACGTCAACGTTGACATGTCTCTCCTCTTGTAACGCGGCAATGCGTTTACGGGCTATGCCAAGAGTAGGCTAATTGGTCTGTCCATTGCAATGGTTTACAGAATGGATTCGGCCACCGTCGGTCAGCTGATCCGTGGCCGAAGGAGGCGCCGCGGCCACGGATCAGCTGCCAAGTGAACCAGCACGACTTTGATCGCCGATCCGTCGTGCTGCGCCTCGATGCCCTTGTTGATGTCGCTGAAGGGCATCGTTGTGACGAGCTTGTCGAACGGAAAGCGTCCGGCGAGGTACAAGCTCATGAGTTCGGGAATGAACACGTCTGGATCGCTGTCGCCCTCGACTATCCCTTTGACCGTGACGCCGAGGATGATCGACTGAATCAATGGCAGGGCCAGAACCGAGTCTGGGTCTGACGGGATGGCGACGAGGCCGAGCACGCCCTGGTTACCCAGCGAGTTCAGTGCCGAGGTGAGCACCGCAGGAATGCCCGTCGTGTCGAAGGCGAAGTTGACCCCGTCTGCCACGATCGCCCTGACCTGCTCTTCGACGGCACCCGCCGCAGGATCGATCGCGTGGGTCGCTCCGATCGACAGGGCCAGCTCTCGCCTCGAGGCAACCGGTTCGACCACGATGATCGTCGTGCAACCCTGCACGACCGCACCGAGCACCGCAGAAAGACCCACCGATCCGCCTCCCAAGACAACGATGGAGGATCCGGCGGGAGCCGCGAAGCTCCGCATGACCGCTCCAGCACCCGTCTGGATGCCACAGCCGAGCGGGCCCGCCCGTTCGAGCGGAAACTCTTCCGGCACGATGACGACGTTGCGCTCCTTCGTGATCTCGTGAGTTGCGAAGGTGGACTGCCCGAAGAAGCTGCTGCCGACAGCTCCACCGGAATCGGACGCGACCGAAGACCCATCCGGGCGTACTCCGGCATAGTTCAGTGCCATGAAACTGTGGCAATACGCGGGCTCGCCGGCCAGGCAGGCCACACAATCGCCGCAGCTCGCAAAACTCACCGCCAGGCGATCGCCGGGCTTGACCTTCGTCACGTCACTACCGACTTCACGCACGAGGCCGCTTCCCTCGTGTCCGAGGATGCCCGGCATGGGAAACGGCAGGGTGCCGGCTATCGTGGCGAGGTCTGTGTGACACACCCCGACCGCGACGAGCTCGACCAGGATTTCGTCGGGTCGCGGGCCATCCAGTGTGACCTGTTCGAAGTCGAGCTTGCCACCGATGGTACGTACGACTGCTGCTGTTGTCTGCATTTTTCTCCTCCCGTTACTTCAGGTGCGCTCTGAAGGCGTTGGCCGAATCGGAGATGGCCTGGTTGATGATGCTGTGGAACTGCTCGTCATCGAGGGCACGCCCGATCAGGCCGTCAGAGACGCCTCGCTCTGCCGTGACGTTCGACACGGTACGACGATGCGTGAACGTGTCGAAGCCGTCTTTGCTGTGGTACGAACCAGATCCGGAGTTGCCCGCACCGCCGAACGGTGCATCCAGCAGCAGTGCGTGCCTGATGCCGTCGTTCCTCGTGACGCCGCCGCTGTTCGTGTGATCGAGGAACCCGTGGAACTCGGCGTCGTCTTCGCCGTACCAGTAGGCGCCCAGCGGCGTGGGGCGGCTGGCGACGTAGTCGATGACTTCCTGCGGATCGTCGTAGACGTAGATCGGCAGAACCGGGCCGAAGATCTCTTCGCGGGAGATGCGAGCGTCGTCAGGAACGTCGAGCAGAATCGTCGGAGCGATCCTTCGGGTCGCCCGGTTCGGCAGCGAACCCAGCTCGCCCTCTGGTGCCACGACGATCGGAGTCGCACCGTGCGCTACCGCGGGCGATTCGATGACCGCCCGTAGTTGAAAGACGATAACTCCGATCTCGCACAAAAGGAAGACTTTCCGAACTTTCGTTCAGAAGACACCGTCGGCGCCGAGCCGTCATCGGAGATTCTCCGCCCGCCTAGAGTTGGAACGTGAGCACCCCAGACATCACCCCGATCGAAAAGGTGCATCGACGAGCTGGCGCTGCAGATCGTCGAACGCGCCTACACCGAAGTGGCTGAACTCAATCGGCAGTTGAGCGCGTCGCCGAATGTCGGTGCCTGTGAAGCCATGCACGCGTCGTTCGAGGTTCTCGTGGCTCACTACATCGAGCATCTGCCGTTCTACCGTTCCGTGCTTGCGCTGCACCTCTCGCGAGAAGTGCACACGAACGCCGTGCGCTCGATGGCCGCAGACATCGAGCCGGGAATTCGCGATCATCCGAATCTTCCCGAGGGCGTTCGCCCCCACCTGGTGGCCAGCCTCATCGCGAGTACGGTGATCGGATTTCTCGACGAGTGGATGGAAGAAGACTTCACGGCGACAGGCGAAGAGCTCGTCGATCATCTGATGATTCTGCTGCCCAGCTGGTATGTCGGTTCGAAGCCGAGTGAGCCGAGCAGATAACCGCTAGCGGTGCTACGGTATGGTCTAGCAATTGAAATGGTTAGACCGAAACAGGATCGAACTGAGATGCCCTACAACTCCGTCTTCACCCCCGGGCTGTTCACCGGCCAGACCATCGTCGTCACGGGCGGCGGCAGTGGCATCGGCCGATGCGTGGTGCATGAGCTGGCATCGCTCGGCGCTGCGGTCGCCGTCATCGGGCGCAGCCAGTCGAAACTCGATCGCATCCGCGCGGAGGTCGAAGAAGACGGCGGTACCGTCTCCACACACTCGACCGACATTCGCGATGAGAGCGGCGTCATCGAGGTAGTCGATGCGATCCTCGAGCGCCACGGGCGCATCGACGGGCTCGTCAACAACGCGGGCGGCCAGTACAAGGCCGAGCTGAAGTCCATCTCCACCAAGGGTTTCGAAGCTGTGGTGCGCAGCAACCTGACGGGTGGATTCATCGTCATGCGGGAGGTCTACAACCGCTGGATGAGCGCCAACGGCGGCGCAATCGTCAATATGATCGCCGATATCTCGAACGGCTGGCCGGGTTTCGGCCACTCGGCGGCCTCGCGCGGTGGCATGCTGACCCTCACCGAGACCGCCGCAACCGAGTGGGCGGAGTCTGGCGTTCGCATCAACGCAGTGGCGCCGGGCTCGATTGCGTCGAGCGGCCTCGACACCTACGACGATGAGCACACCGCGTTCATCCGCAACAAGGTCTGGAAGGGCATCCCGCTGCAGCGGTTCGGCACCGAATCAGAGGTCTCGGCGGCGATCGTCTTCTTGCTCTCGCCGGCAGCCAGCTTCATCACCGGATCGACCATTCGGGTCGACGGCGGTGCGCCGAACGCCCGCCAGGGCTGGTGGGATCTTCAGCAGCCCGAGCACAACGAACCGTTCAACGGCTTTCACCGGGCCGGGCTGCCCGACATTCTCGCTGAGGGCACCACGCCCTAAGACGTCGCGCGGTCTTGATCGCGGCGCTCGAGGAACTCGGTGCGCTTCAGTGCGATCTCCGGGTCGCCCATCGTCGAGTACCCGTAGAGGGCCTCGAGCCTGAGCTGGTCGTCGAGCGGGCGCCCCACCACCTCGAGAATCGTCTCTTTCGCCGACTCGACAGCGATACGGGGATTGCGGATGATCTTTCGCGCGATATCTTCGGCCGTCGCCATGAGTTCTGCCTGCGGTACGACGCGGTTGACCAGGTGAACTTCTTTCGCACGCTGAACGTCGATGGGCTCGCCCATGAGTTCGAGTTCCATCGCGATCCCGACACCACACGTGTTCACCAGTCGAACGATGCCGCCGTCGGCGAAATGCATTCCGCGGCGCATGTGAAAGAAGCCGAACTGCACGTTGTCTGAGGCCACCCGGATGTCGCAGGCGAGCGACAGCTCGATACCACCGCCGATCACCCAGCCGTTGAGGGCCGCGATGATGGGCTTCTTGATGTGGTGCAGCCCACGGGTGATGCCACCCGCGAAGCCGCGCTCGAGCACGCTCCGCCCGAGTTCGGGCCCCGCGTTGATCCACGGGTCGATGTGCGATTTGAGGTCGGCACCCGCGCAGAACGACTTGTCGCCCGCGCCGGTGAGAATGGCGATCCTGGTGTCGGGGTCGGTGCTGAAGTCGTTCCAGGCCTCGAACAGCAGGTCGTCGGT
>JAODBB010000119.1 GCA_025463745.1 Subtercola sp. | reverse complement strand
AATCCATGAGTGTTAGGCTCGCCTTACTAGACCCTGTAAAAACGTGCTCGGTCTCTTATCAGAAGGGCGCATTTACCCAAATGAGCTATATCAGATCTGCTGCCTTCGCAGAGAAGGGCTATGTCGTACTCGATTCGTACGATCAGGCTCGAGACCCTCAAGAATGGCTCGACCTCGAGTATGTCGACTGGAAGTCGTCGGGCGACACCCGTTTCGCGCCCCTCACCAGCGCTTTCGGTGAGATGGAGTGCAACGGATTCTGGAACCACACTCCCCCGCGCACCGACAAAGACGGCGTCTGGGTTCAGGAGAACGTCGACAAAGCGCCCATTCTGAAGGCGCGCGCCGAGCAGCCGGGTGCGAACATCGGCCGGTGCCGCGTGATCGAGCTGCAGCCCAATGATTATGCGAGCGCCATCTACAATCTGCACCAAGACGACAACAACCGTTTGAACCCCGACGGCACGGGCTGGATTGTTCGCGCATTCTTCAATCTGTCAGACGACAAGGAATCGGCGCTGATTCTGCGTGAAGACCGGTTCGACCCCGACACCGAGGTTCGTATCCCCCTGCCCGCGGGCTCGCAGATCATCGTCGACACCCAGCGTTTGTGGCACGCCGTGTGGCACGCCGGCCCCGAGCCGCGTTATTGCCTCATCACGTCGTGGACGTCGGGCCCCGAACTCGACGCCTACATTGACACGTACCATGGCCACGCGCAGGAGGAGAACCTGCCGCTCTCGCAGCAGATCATCGACGACGCCCAGAACGACGTGAAGCACCGCCTCGCCGAGCGAGCCGCCACACTCGCCGCACGGGGCAAGCGAGACTCTGCGCCGAAAGACCCCGAGGCGTAAGCCTTCGGGCCAGGGGTCGGCCGCTGGGCCGAGGCGTCGGCCGTTGGGCACTCGTTCGGCGATCTGATCGCCATCATTTCCGAAGAATGGATGATCGTCTCCTCCACAATCACGTAAGGCGGCCTTCTCTCCCCAGCTTCGGGGCGTCAGGGTCGCCTTGTCGGTGGATCCGCCTATCGTGGGGGGCATGCCGACTAAACCCCTCAGCTCCTTCAAATGCACCGAATGCGGGTGGACCACGCCCCGCTGGGCCGGCCGTTGCGGCGAGTGCCAATCGTGGGGCACCGTCGTTTCCGCCCTCGAGTCAGCGGCGATGGCCGGGCAGGTCAAGGCGGTCAAGGTCGACGAAGGCAGCATCGCCCGGCCCATCACCGAGATCGATACGGAGGCGACCACACATTGGGCCACCGGCATCGGTGAGTTCGACCGCGTTCTCGGCGGCGGTCTGGTTCCGGGTGCAACTATTCTGCTGTCAGGCGAGCCGGGCGTCGGCAAGTCGACTCTGCTGCTCGAAGTCGCCGCACGCGCGGCGCAAGAACACCTCCGGGTGCTCTACGTCAGCGCCGAAGAGTCGGTGGGCCAGATCAAGATGCGCGCCGATCGCACCCAATCGCTCTCACCCACGCTCATGCTGGCGGCCGAAACCGATCTCGCGACCATCCTCGGCCAGATCGACGCGGTCATGCCGCATCTGGTCATCGTCGACTCCGTTCAGACGGTGTCGAATTCGGCACTCGACAGCGGGGCCGGCAGCCCGGGGCAGGTGCGGGCCGTGGCGTCGGCGCTGATCCGGGTGGCGAAAGAGCGGGCCTTGCCGATTCTGCTTGTGGGGCACGTGACGAAAGACGGCACCATCGCGGGGCCGCGGGTGCTCGAGCACCTCGTCGACGTGGTGTGTCAGTTCGAAGGCGACCGCCAGACCGCGCTTCGATTCGTGCGCACGCTGAAGAACCGCTTCGGTCCCACCGATGAGGTGGGGTGTTTCGAAATGACAGGGCAGGGCATTCGTGAGGTTCGCGACCCGAGCGGCCTGTTTCTGAGCAACGCCGTCGAGCCCGCCACCGGTACGTGCGTGACCATCGCACTCGAAGGCCGGCGCGCTCTGCCGGTAGAGATTCAAGCGCTGGTGATCGCATCGAACGCGCCCACCCCGCGCCGGGTCACGAACGGGGTCGACGCGTCGCGGGTCGCGATGCTGCTCGCCGTGCTCGAACGCCGGCTCAAGATTCGGCTCAGCGACAAAGACGTCTATGTTTCCACCGTGGGAGGGGTGAAGCTCGTCGAACCGGCGGCTGACCTTGCCATCGCCTTGGCCATCGCCTCGGCGGTGAGCGACGGTCCGATGCCCAACAGTTTCGTGGCGTTCGGCGAGATCAGCCTGGCCGGCGAGTTGCGGCAGGTCACGTCGTCGGCGCTGCGCGCCACCGAGGCCAGACGCCTCGGTTTCGCGAACGTGCTGGGCCCGGGCGAATCGCAGATCAAACCGGCTTTCTACCGCGCGTTCGGCACCGCGCCCGCCGGGTCGAAGGGTGCGCCGTCTGGGGCCTCCACACGTGCGCCATCCGGCGCGCCCCCGGGGTCAGGGCCAAGCGACCCGACACGCACGGGGTCGTTCCCACCCGACCCGACACGCACTGGCTCGTTCCCACCCGACCCGACACGCACGGGCTCGTTCCGATCGGACCCGAGACGAACGGGCTCTCCTCGAAACGACTCCGCCGAACCCGCTCGAAACGGCTCTGCTCAGCCGGGCTCCACGCCGAACAGCCCGGCGCCCACGGGCGGCTCGCACCCCGTTCGACCGATCGTGCCGATCCGGTCGGCGCGCACGATCAGAGATTCCCACCCCTGAAGTGAGCTTACGAGACTGCTGCTTGAGGCGAGATCGTTGCGTGAGAATCAGTCGTGCACTAAACGTGCGGCACAAACGCCTGCCAGGCGAGACGACGCGATGATCGGGGGTCGCGCTCCACACGGTCCTCCGCATCGATGATCAGGGTCTTGCGAGCGTCTTCGTCGTACCGCGGCCACCGCCGCACCGCCGTGGTCGGCGCCAGCGTGGGGACGGGCGCCGATGCCCCCGCACCGGGATTCGCAACCGCTCCGGCACCTCGGGCGCCAGCAGCTGAGGGGCCACGCCCGCCCAAAGCCGCACCCGCGCCTGCACCGGGATTCGCACCCGCACCCGCACCCAAAGTCGAGCCCGCACCCGCACTCGGATTTGCAACTGCACCCGCACCCGCACCCGCACCGGGATTCGCAGCCGCACCCGCACCCAAAGCCGCGCCCGCACCCGCACCCGGATTCGCAACTGCACCCGCACCCGCACCCGCACCCAAAGCCGAGCCCGCCGCCGAATCGCTACTGCCTGCGCGGCCACGCGCATCCACCCCGTTGGGGTTGCCCGTGTAGGCGAACGCCCCCCAGTACCGTCGCATGCGCGCACCCGCACGAACGAAGGCTCCGCGGCCGCCGAGCAGGGTCATCGTTCGGCCGAAAGCGCCGTTCATCCGGTCGAAGAGGGCGAAGAGTTCGAGCCCATGGGTCGCGTCGAAGCCTGCGAGGCGCACCAGACGCGGAGCGGCGTCGAAGCGGTAGAAGTACACCGGCGCGTATCGTGAATGCCTTTCGGCGACCTTCACCGTGGGGTACCAGAAGGCGTAGTCGCCGCCGAAATCGTGCGCCGGGCGCTTCTCGGGCAGCCCTGGGTATTCGGCCTTGATCGCCTTGCGTGCCTTCTTCTTCGTCTTGGCGAAGATCGCACGGATGCGCTTGGGCGTGGTGGCGAGAATGTCGAGCCGCCCGGCGAACAATGCCCCTTCGCGATCATTCGTGCCGATGATGAGCGGAACACGGTGCGCCTCGCCGTTCTTGAACGCATCAAGCGGACGTTGCGGCAGAAAATCGCCGTCGATCACCGGGCAGAGGGCGATGGTACCCGGTTCGGTGTCGGGCGCATTCATGGTCAGGGCATCCGTCGCCGCGATCAGGTCGCGCCAATCGGCGGTAACGAGCATCTCGCCGGCATCTTCGGGGCTCGTATTCTCCACGCTGTCATTCGACACGCGTTCGCTCAGGAGTTCGACGAATTGTTCGCCCCAGCCCCGAGTGAGTTCAGGCGGGTACACGGCGTTCGTCGGCGAACTCTGTGCAATCGCGCGAGCGAACAGACCGGATGCCCGGGGCACCGTCATCAGCGTCGTCACCGCATTCGCCCCCGCCGACTCGCCGAACAGCGTCACGCGGTCGGGGTCGCCTCCGAACGCGCGGATGTTCGACTGCACCCACTCGAGCGCTGCGATGCAGTCTTTGAGGCCGAGGTTGTTCTCAATCGGCCTGCCGGCGGTGGAGTAGGCCGTGAAATCGAGAAAGCCGAGGGCGCCGAGCCGGTAATTGATGCTCACGTAGACGACGTTTGCCTCACGAGCGAGAGTCTCACCGTTGCGCGGCACCTCCGACGACGAACCCACGCTGTAGGCGCCGCCGTGAACGAAGACCATCACGGGCAGAAGCGGCGGTTCGTCGGAGTCTCGGCCGATCGCATCCCGAGCGGCAGCCGGGCGCACCACGTTCAGGGTGAGGCAGTTTTCGCTCATCGGCACATTCTTCGCCGCCCCGATGAAGTTGCCCTCACGCGATTGCGGCGAAACGGCACCGAAGCGGCTCGCGTCTCGCACGCCGGCCCAGGCGGGCGCCTTCTGCGGCGCCCGAAACCGCAGCACCCCGATGGGCGGTGCCGCGAACGGAATTCCGCGCCACGTTTCGACGCCGCGCTCCCGAATTCCGCGCACAATGCCCTCATTCGTCACAATGTCGGCAGACCGGGCGGTAGACGATCGCGACAGAGTCGACATGCCTAGATGCTACCGTTCGGCCGTTACCACCGCCTGTGCGGATGGTAGCCGGAATGCTGCACGCGCGTGAACAATCGCAGGCGGGCAACGGCACCCGGTGCGCTGGCGGCCGTGGCTGTGTAGCGGTGGCCTGCGGCCGGCGGCGTCCAGCCGGTGGCGCCGCGTCGGTGGCGCCGCGTCGGTGCCGTCCCGTCGGTGCCGTCCCGTCGGTGGCACCGCGTCGGTGGCGGTGGCACCGCGTCGGTGCCGTCCCGTCGGTGTCGTCCAGTCGGTGGCGTCCCGACGGTGTCGTCCCGTCGGTGCCGTCCCGTCGGTGGCGCTGCAGCCGGCGCAGCTGCCGCGGGCTGCGGCGCGACGGACGCTCGCAGCAGGGCACTTCGGTCGGAGCTGAGCAAGATCGCGCCCGTATACGCCGAGGTTTGGCCGAGCTCCGACGAAAGTCGAGTTGGTACAGAGAGCCGGTGCCCGACGTCACCTCGAGCGGCATCTACTGGAACGGCGCCCCATCGCGCGATGCTTCCCCGAGCGCCACCTACTCGCGCCACATCCTCGCGAGACGCCGCCTCGCGCGGCATCTACTCGAGAATGAACTGCGCCGATTGCGCCGACTGGATTCCGTCGACCGAAACGTTCAGGTGGTACGAAGCGCCTCCGGCGGGCACCGGCGTCGATGCGGCCTGATCGCACGAATCCTTCGACGAACGGTTACGGCTCCAGGCGAAGGGGGTGGATGTCACGGTCTTGCCGGGCGCGAGCATGGCCAACGTATCGCTGGCCCCCGTCTGACAGTCGGTCGACAGCCAGTAGACCTCGGTTCCGCTGGTGATCGTGTACACCTGCTGCGACGTGCCGGCGTTGATCGTGCAGGGCTGCGACCCGGTATTGACGATACTGAACGAGAGCATCGGCTGGCTGCCGCTCGAGTAGTCGTTCGAGTCGGTGATCGCCGTCACCGTGATGTTGCCGGCCGCACACGCTTCCGATCCGTCGGCGTTGGTTGGGGCGGGGGTCGGTGCGGGGGTACCGGCCGCGGCTCCAGGGGCCGCAGCATCCGTCACCCCGGGTGTCGCAGCAGGGTCGGCGCCAGGGGTCGCGCCGGGCGCACCACTCGCGCCATCCGTGGCGCTCGGGTCGCCCGCTCCCGAACCGCCATCACTCGTCGAAGCACTCGGCGAGGGCACCGCCGCCGTCTCGGCTTGCCCTTTACCTGGCTTCAGGATGATCAGCAGCACCACCACGATGACGGCCACAATTCCCACCAGCACGACCAGGCGGCGCCGGCGGTACACCTTCGCCGAAACCGGTCGACGGGGTGGCAACGCGGTGGACATACCCCCAGGGTACCGACGCACCCGCCCCCAGCCCGGGATCGACCTGCCCTAACGCCGCACTCGTTCCCTCACTTCGAGCGCATTCCCAGCTTGCGCGCCCGCGCCCGCACCCGCGCGCCCGTACCCCACGCGCACCCGCACCCCCACGCGCACCCGCACCCCCACGCGCACCCGCACCCCACGCGCGCCCCCAC
>JAODBB010000068.1 GCA_025463745.1 Subtercola sp. | reverse complement strand
CCGGCGCCCTGCGGATGTTCGACGACCGTGTCTACAAACGAGGCGCCCTGGCGCTGCACGCCCTGCGGCGCACTCTCGGCGACCCGATGTTCTTCGACGTGCTGCGCGAGTGGGTCGCCGCCCATCGGCACGGCTCCATCTCGACGCCGGAGTGCATCATCCTCGTGGAGAGCCACGCCACCGTGCCCGTGCGGTCGCTGTTCGCGTCGTGGCTCGACCAGACTTCGCTGCCGAAGCTGCCGCGCCGACATCCCGCCGCCTGAATCAGACCCTCCTGAATCAGACCTTCGCCGGTTTTTTTCTGTTCTGAATGCCGATGGCCGACACGATGCCGCCCATGGCCAAAAGGATGGCCGTGACGATCGCCCCCCGCGAGAACCCCTCCGTGGTCAGCGCATCTCCCACGATGAGCGCGGCAGCTGCCGTGGCGACCAGGCCCGCCACTCGTGACACCGCATTGTTGACGGCCGACGCGATGCCCGCACGCTCAGAATCGATCGCCCCCAGCACGGCTGCCGTCAGCGGAGCGACCGTGATGGTGAGACCCAACGCGAACACCACCGTGCCGGGAAAGACCTCCGTCAGATAGTTGGCCGACGGCGTCACCTGCGAGAGCATCACATAACCCACCGCCCCGATCAGCGGCCCGATCGCCATGAACAGTCGCGAACCGTATTTGCCGGCCAGCGTGCCGAACAGCGTCGACAACGAAATGCTGATGATCGTCGATGGCAGGGAGGCGAGCCCCGCTTCGGTGGCCGAGTAGCCGGCGACCTGCTGCAAGAACAGCGTGAGCAAGAACCCGCCGAGCGACAGCGCCGCATAGATCAACGTGGTCGCCACGTTGCCCACCCAGAAGTTGCGCACCGCGAACAGGTTGAGCGGCAGCATCGGCTGTTTCACGTACCGTTCATTGACGATGAAGGCCGCGAACGCCAGAACACCCACCACCAGCGCCCCCCAGACGATCGGGTTGCTCCACCCGAGTCTGCCCTGTTCGATCAGCGCGAAGACCGGTAACCCGATACCGAGTATGCCGAGAACAGCACCCCGGTAGTCGATCGTCGGTTTGACCTCGCGCGGCGGCTCGGCACGCACGCCGCGCAGCAGCCACAATGTCACGGCGATCGGAATGACGTTGATCGCGAAGACCAACCGCCACGAGGCGAAGTCGACCAGCAGACCGCCGAGCAGTGGGCCGGCGAGAAAGGCCGTGCTCGTCCATGCCGTCCATTGGCCGATGGCTTTTGCGCGCTTCGGACCGTCGAAGTTCGAGATGATGATCGCCAGCGAGCTCGGCACCAGCAGCGCACCGGCCAGACCCTGCAGCCCACGCGAGACGATCAGAAACTCGTCGGTGGGCGAGATCGCGCACAGAATGGATGCTCCGCCGAAGCCGATCAGGCCCCAGAAGATCACCCGCCGCCGCCCGTAGGCATCAGAAAGCGATCCGGCGAGCAGAATGACCGCGGTGAGTGTAATGAGATACGCATCGACCACCCACTGCTGCCCCGCGAGCCCGCCGCCGAGCTCCCGGCTGATGGCGGGCAGCGCGACGTTGATCACGGTGCCGTCGAGAAACGCGATGAACGACGCGAGAATCGCGACGATCAGAACCTTGCGCTGGTACGCGGTCACGAGCATCCGCCCTGCACCGGGCGACGGCCCGTGCCACGGCCACCCACAGCGGAGTTCACTCGGCCGCCACCACGGCGCGCGGTTCGTGCAGCACGGCGAAGTTCACCGACTGCGCTATGAAGCACAACTCGCTGGCTTCATGGTGCAACGAGTTCGCGAGCTCGGTTTGGGATGCATCGGCGAGCGTCACCACAGGCCGCAACGTCACCGACGTGAAGTGCCCGCCCTGCCCCACCTGCTCCATGGTGCCCTCGGCAGCGTCTTCGTAGGCGATCACGACCACGCCGTGCTGCACAGCGACGTGCAGATACGACAGCATGTGGCATTGGGCCAACGCCGCCAGCAGCAGTTCTTCGGGGTTCCAGCGGTCTGCATCGCCGTGGAATGTGCGGTCGGCCGACGACGGCAGCTCGATCTTGCCCTCGGCGCGAATCACACCCTGCCGGCCGTAGTCGCGATACCCGCTTGTACCCGTTCCGCGGTTGCCCTGCCAGTGAACAGAGACGGCGTAGTGGTGTTCGGAATTCACGTTTCCCAGCCTAGCCTCGGGTTGTGAACAGGCAGCGAGTTATCCACAATCGGCCGGGCCATGCTCGGGCTGAGGGCCGCGCCCGGTAATCTTGAGGTCATGATCGACATCCTTGTCACCACCGAATCCACCGTGCCGCAGGAGCGCAAGATCGTCACCGCGATTCCCGGGCCGAAGTCCGACGCGCTGCACGCCCGGCGCCTGGCCGTTGTTCCCGTGGGTGTCTCGTCTGTGCTGCCGGTGTACATCGCGCGCGCGAACGGCGCCATTCTGGTCGATGTCGACGGCAATCAGTTCATCGATCTCGGTGCCGGCATCGGCGTCACCACCATCGGCCACACGCAGTCCGGCGTCGTCGACGCTGCCACCGAACAGCTGAAAGACTTCACCCACACGCTGTTCACGGTGACACCGTACGAAGAGTATGTGCGTGTCGCCGAACTTCTGGCCGAACACACCCCCGGCACCTTCGCCAAGAAGACCATGCTGGCGAATTCGGGTGCCGAGGCGGTCGAGAACGCGGTGAAAATCGCCCGCAAATACACCCGCCGGGTCGGCGTCGCCGTTCTCGAGCACGCCTACCACGGCCGCACCAACCTCACGATGGCCATGAACTTCAAGGCCGCGCCCTATTCCACCGGATTCGGTCCGTTCGCCGGTGACGTCTATCGCGCTCCGAACTCGTACCCCTACCACGACGGCCTCTCCGGAGCCGAGGCAGCACGGCGCACCATCGACTATCTCGAGAAGTCGGTCGGCTCGTACGACCTCGCCTGCCTCGTGGTCGAGCCCATCCAGGGCGAAGGCGGCTTCGTCATCCCCGCCGAGGGTTACCTGCCGGCGCTGCAGGCCTGGTGCACCGAAAAGGGAATCGTGTTCGTCGCCGACGAGATCCAGAGCGGCATGGCCCGTACCGGCGCCTACTTCGCCAGCTCTCACTTCGGTCTCGAGCCCGACCTGGTGCTCTCGGCCAAGGGCATCGCCGGCGGCTTGCCCCTAGCCGCCGTCACCGGGAGAGCCGAGATCATGGATGCCGCGCTGCCCGGCGGCCTGGGCGGCACCTTCGGCGGCAACCCGGTCGCTGCGGCGGCCGCCATCGCGGTCTTCGGTGAGATCGAGCGCCTCGGCCTACTCGCCGAGGCCACTCGGGTCGAACAGACCCTCTCCTCGGGCCTCATCG
>JAODBB010000036.1 GCA_025463745.1 Subtercola sp. | reverse complement strand
GGTGGATTGGTCGGTGAAACCCACCGCCAGACACGCCAGCCGGGCCCGCTCGACAAGAGCCGCCCGCTCGGCCTGCGCCCGGGCCACCTCACGATCGCCTTCGATCACCGCCGTGATCGCAGCCTTGTACCGCTCACGCAACAACACCCGCGACGCCGCTGGAGAGGAGGCAGGCGAGCCGGAGGACGGCGGAGAGGAAGCAGGCGTGTCAGGCGTGCCAGGCGACGCACGCATGTCAGGCGAGGCAGGCGACGAAGGCGTGCCAGGCGTGCCAGACGCGCCAGCTGACGGTGAAGGTGAAGGTGATGCTGCCGAATCTGCGGCACCGGTGAACGTGTCGTGACGGTCGGGGTTATCGTCACGATCGTCGTCACCGTCACCGTCATCAGGAGGCATGAGGATTGCTCGTTTCATGCTTCGATTCAACCACCACCCACCGACAGGCAGATGCCCAGAGAATCCGATTGTGGAGACTCCGTCATAAGACGAGATTGTGCAGAACTAGACGAAGACGAATTCAGAACTAGACGAAGACGAATTCAAACACGCGCGTGCTCAACCGATCGGAATAGTTCCGAGGGCTATTCCGATTTCTGGCAAGAATCGAAAATAGCGCAAAAGACAACCCTGACCGCGCCCTCAGGTGATACGACTCACGATGATTTCGAACAGGTTCAGATTGATCCGTCTCGGAGCAGGCGACGTGAAAAGTCAGCGGTACTCGCTCGCCCCCTACCCACGACAACAGCGAGCCGCCGCGTCCCCCAGGTCAGCGGTGCAGCACTCCGGCTGCAGCGTACGGCGCGAGGGTCGGCTCGGTGATCGGCACGTCACCGAGCGCCTCATCGATGGCAGCGAGCACGTCGCTCGGCAATTCGACTCCGGATGCCAGCGCATTCGCCTCGACCTGGGCCGGCCGTGACGCGCCCGTGATCGCCGAGGCGACTTCACCACGGCGCAACACCCAGGCCAGCGCCATCGTCGGCAGGCTGAGTCCCGCACCCGCGGCGATCGGAACCAGCCGCTCAACCGCCTCGAGCGCCGCTTCGGTGAACACCAGGTCTTTCA
The DNA here is from genome assembly GCA_025463745.1 of Subtercola sp. Lineage (GTDB taxonomy): Bacteria > Actinomycetota > Actinomycetes > Actinomycetales > Microbacteriaceae > Subtercola. Next base: position 1,530 of record JAODBB010000036.1, on the reverse strand, counting down.
ACGAGCTCATGGTCTGGTCAGCGAACCGGCTGCCTTCGGGCATGGGTTCGCCGGGCTTGTACTTTCCGGTCAGCACTCCCTGGGCCAGCGGAGACCAGACGATCTGGGCGATGCCGTTGCCGGCCGAGAGTTCGAAGACCTCACGTTCAGGCGCTTGCCAGAGCATCGAGTACTGCGGTTGCGACGACACGAACAGTTCGGGGCCGGCGATGTCGAGGGCGGCCTGAATCTGCTCCGGCGTCCATTCGCTGAACCCCAGATATCGGGCCTTGCCCTGCTCGACCACCTTCTGCAGCGCCTCGATGGTCTCTTCGATCGGCACAGTGGGATCGAATCGGTGAGCCTGGTAGAGGTCTACGTAGTCGGTTTTCAGCCGCGCCAACGAGGCATCGATCTGCTTCGCGATCTGCACGCCTGAGAGCCCGCCATCATCAGCCGACATGCGGCCCGACACCTTGGTGGCGAGAATGTACGAGTCGCGAGGATGCTCGGAGAGAATGTCACCCCATGCCGATTCGGCCGCACCCTGGCCGTAGACGTTCGCCGTATCGAAGAACGTGATGCCCACATCGAAGGCGGTTTCGGTGCAGGCTCTCGTCTGCTCGGCTTCGGTTCCACCGGAATAGGTGGTCAGCCACGAGCCGAGGGCGATTTCTGAGACCTCGAGGTCGGAGCTGCCGAGTTTGCGATAACGCATGCGTGAATCCTTTCAGAAGAGCGTCGGTTCTGCTGGCGTCAGTTCTGCTGGCGTCAGTTCTGCGGAAAACCGAGGTTGATTCCGCCGTGGCTCGGGTCGAGCCAGCGCGACGTGATCGCCTTTTCACGCGTGAAGAAGTCGAAACCCTGGATGCCGTAGGCCTTGTTCGAGCCGAAGATCGAGTCTTTGAACCCTCCGAACGAGTAGTACGCCACGGGAACGGGAATGGGCACATTGATGCCGATCATGCCGACCTCGATCTCGTTCTGGAAGCGCCGTGCCGCACCGCCGTCGTTGGTGAAGATGGCCGTGCCGTTGCCGTAGGCGCCGTTGTTGATGAGTTCGACACCCTCTTCGTAGCTCTTCACCCGAACGACCGACAGAACGGGGCCGAAGATCTCGTCGACGTACGCCCGCGAGGTGACCGGCACATCGTCGAGCAGGGTCGGGCCGAGCCAGAATCCGGCAGCGTCACCGTCGACCTCGATACCGCGCCCGTCGACGACGACGCGCGCACCGTCTGCGGCGGCGATGTCGATGTACGAAGCGACCTTGTCGCGGTGCTGCTCGGTCACCAGCGGGCCCATGTCGCAGTTGCGGCGACCATCGCCGATCGTCAAGGTCGCCATGCGCTCGGTGATCTTCGCGATGAGCTCGTCGGCGACCCTCCCTACCGGCACGGCCGCGACGTCGCTGCGCGCCGCGTCGGAACCGGCTGGCAGGGGCCCATCGACGACCACGATCACACTGATCGCCATGCAGCGTTCGCCGGCCGAGCCGAAGCCGGCGTTGATGGCCGCGTCCGCTGCCAGATCGAGGTCGGCATCGGGAAG
>JAODBB010000031.1 GCA_025463745.1 Subtercola sp. | reverse complement strand
GCTGCCCGTCTCGGGTCTGAAAACTGTCGACGGGCAGGGCATAGAACGCGCGGAACGCGAGCGAATGGCCGTCGATTATGAGAAGGGTAGGCTGTTCGATGTCAGACACACGGCAAGCCTACACAGGGCTCCCGACACCCTTCTGACACGCCGATGAGCATTCCGGTGCACTCCCGCAGCAGGGCTCCGGATGCCCGAACCTCCGTTAGGGTACGAGAATGTCAACGCCGCTTACGCCTTCACCCTCTTCCGCCGAACCCGCCGACTTCGAGGCCGCATTCGGCGGGCACGGCATCGGTGCCCTCGCCTCGAAGATGGGAATCGAGTTTCTCGAACTCAGCCCCGAACGTTCGGTGGCGACGATGCCGGCCGAGGGCAACACCCAGCCGTTCGGAGTGATTCACGGCGGCGCCTACGTGGTGCTCGCAGAGACTCTCGGCTCGATTGCTGCCACCGTGTTCGCCGGCCCCGGGAAGGTCGGAATGGGCATCGAGGTCAACGCGAGCCACACGGGGTCGGTCACGGCAGGAACGGTGACCGGGGTGTGCACCGCGATCAAGCTCGGCCGCACGCTGACCGTGCACGAGGTGGCGATCTCAGACGAGAACGGCCGGCGGTTGTCGACGGTTCGCATCACGAATATCATTCGCGAGGTGTGAACCACGGGCATCCGGATGCCCGTGCAGACAGCCGGCCGGCAGCCTAGACAGGCAGCCTAGACAGGCAGCCTAGACAGGCAGCCTAGGCCTTCTTGACGCTCAGCTGCTCGATGATCGCCTGCGCCACGTCGTGCATGGTGAGGCGGCGATCCATGGAGGCCTTCTGAATCCAGCGGAACGCCTCGGGCTCGGTGAGACCCATCTTCTCGTTGAGCAGGCCCTTGGCGCGGTCGACGAGCTTGCGCGTCTCGAACCGCTCGACGAGGTCGGCGACCTCGGCCTCGAGCGTGATGATCTGGGCGTAGCGCGAGAGCGCGATCTCGATGGCGGGCAGCAGGTCGCTCGGCGTGAACGGCTTGACCACGTACGCCAGCGCACCGGCTTCGGTGGCACGCTCGACGAGCTCTTTCTGGCTGAACGCGGTGAGCAGCACGACGGGCGCGATGTGGCCTTTGCTCAGGCGTTCGGCGGCCGAGATGCCGTCGAGAAGCGGCATCTTGACATCCATGATGACCAGATCGGGGCGCAGCTCGGTTGCCAGCGCAACGGCCGTCTCGCCGTCTCCGGCTTCACCGACCACTTCGAAGCCCGCGTCGCGCAGGATTTCGACGATGTCGAGGCGGATGAGGGATTCGTCTTCAGCAACAACAACACGACGAGGTGCGGTAGTGGGCGTATCTTGGTCAGTCACACCTCAACCCTACGGTATTCTGAACTGTGTTGATGCGAGCCGGTGTGGCGGAATGGTAGACGCGGCGCACTCAAAATGCGTTGTCGCAAGACGTGTCGGTTCGAGTCCGACCACCGGTACAGAGAGTGAAGGGGTGGCCCAGCTGGGCCACCCCTTCACTCGTCTAGACACTGCGGAATCGGGTGGCTAGGTCGTTGTGAGGCACGTGCGACATCGTTGAGGTCGCCACACCGACCTCAAGAGTGCAATACCGACCTCAAGAGCATTTGCGAATTTTTGCTGCGAACCGCGGGTAGCGAGTGAACGGCCTAGTGGTCGATCTCGTGCGGCGCAGGCATCTGCGGGTTGTGGCCCTCACCCACGATGTGCACGCGCATGTCGTTGGTGGTGCCGGCTTTTCCGGGAGGTGACCCTGAGATAACCACGACCTTGTCGCCGAGCGCTGCGAGGTTCTCGCCCAGCAAGATGTCGTCGGCCTGAACCATCAGCTGGTCGGTGTGCTTCACCCGCTCGACGAGGTACGACTCCACACCCCACGAGAGCGCCATGCGATTGCGGATGCCCGGCTCAGGCGTCAGCCCGATGATCGGTATCGACGACCGCAGCCGCGTCATCCGCCGCACGGAGTCGCCCGACTCGGTGAATACCACGAGGAACTTCGCCCCGACGAAGTCGGCCACCTCGGAAGCGGCCAATGTCACTGCACCGGCCTGCGTGCGCGGCTTCGTGCCGAGCGCCGGTATGCGCTCGAGCCCGTGTATCTCGGTCGACTCGACGATGCGCGCCATGGTCTGCACCGTGATGACGGGGTACTCCCCCACGCTCGTCTCGCCCGAGAGCATCACGGCGTCGGCGCCATCGAGCACCGCGTTGGCGACGTCAGACGTCTCGGCCCGAGTGGGAATCGGCGAGGAGATCATCGATTCGAGCATCTGCGTGGCGACGATGACCGGCTTGGCCATGCGCCGGGAGAGCTCGACGGCCCGCTTCTGCACGATCGGCACCGCCTCGAGGGGAAGTTCCACACCGAGGTCGCCACGGGCGACCATGATGCTGTCGAAGGCGTCGATGATCTCTTCGAGATTGTCGACGGCTTGCGGCTTCTCGATCTTGGCGCAGACGGGAATCTTGCGGCCCTCTTCTGCCATGATCTCGTGCACGCGGGTGATGTCTGCGGCGTCGCGAACGAAAGAGAGCGCGATCATATCGGCGCCCAGTCGAAGCCCCCAGCGCAGATCTGCCTCGTCTTTCTCCGAGAGCGCGGGAACGTTCACGGCCACACCGGGAAGGTTGATGCCCTTGTTGTTCGAGACGTTGCCGGCGACGATGACCTCGGTCGTGACGACAGTGCCATCCGTTTCGAGAACCTTTACCTTCACCTTGCCGTCGTCGATCAGCAGGAAGTCGCCGGGAGCGACGTCTTGCGGCAGGCCCTTGAACGTGGTTCCCGACAGTTCGCGGGTACCGAGCACGTCTTCGGTGGTGATCTTGAAGATGTCACCTTGTTCGAGGTAATAGGGGCCGCCTTCGAACTTGCCGAGGCGGATCTTCGGGCCTTGTAGATCGACCAGCACGGCGACCGCGCGGCCGGAGTCTTCGGCGGCCTTCCGCACGGTCGCGTAAATGCCTTCGTGAACGTCGTACGTGCCGTGGCTGAGGTTCATGCGGCAGACGTCGACCCCGGCATCGATGATGGCCCGGATGTTCTCGTATGACGAGGTGGCCGGCCCCAGGGTGGCGACGATTTTTGCGCGTCTCATTCTTCGGTGTGCTCCATGATTCTGCGGGTTAGCGCATTGGTGATATATCTCACTGCATTCACAGGCCCATTATGGCCTTCGAAGGTGACGTGGGGGTGGATGGTGCCTGACTGCCCGGTGTGCAGTTCAGATCGTGCAGTTCAGATCGTGAGAGCCCTGTCGGTGGGTGAAACGGGGAAGGGAAGCTCTGTGTCTCCCTCGAGGTAGCGGTCGACCGATGCTGCCGCGGCGCGGCCCTCGGCGATCGCCCAGACGATGAGCGACTGGCCACGGCCGGCATCGCCGGCGACGAACACACCAGGGATGCTCGTTTCGTAGTCAGCGTTACGCTCGACATTTCCGCGCTCGTCGAACTGTGCCCCGACTTGGTGAGACAGATCGGCGGATTCGGGGCCGGTGAAGCCCAGCGCCAGAAGCACGAGATCCGCGGGGATCTCACGCTCGGTGCCGGCCTTGGGCACGCGCCGGCCATCCAGGTACTCGGTCTCGGCGACGCGGATGGCGCGCACCTCACCCGATTCGTTGGAGAGGAATTCGACGGTGGATGCGAGATACATTCGTTCGCCGCCTTCTTCGTGGGCGCTCGAGACCTCGAAGAGGTTCGGCACCATCGGCCAGGGCTGGTTCTCGGGGCGCTCTGCCGGCGGCTGGGTGCCGATGGCGAGGTTCGTCACCGAGACGGCCTGCTGGCGGTGCGCCGTGCCGATGCAGTCTGCGCCGGTGTCGCCGCCGCCCAGAACGACGACGTGCTTGCCTTCGGCGGTGATCTGGTCGATGACGGTGTCGCCGGCGCCGACCTTGTTGCCCTGAACGAGAAAATCCATGGCGAAGTGCACACCGTCGAGGTCGCGGCCGGGAATCGGCAGGTCACGCGGAACGGTCGCTCCGGTGCAGACGATCACGGCGTCATACCGCGAACGGAGGTCGGCCCAGGTGATGTCGACGCCGATGTTGATGCCGGCGCGGAAGCGCGTGCCTTCGGCCATCATCTGGTTCAGACGCGATTCAAGGTGCTTCTTCTCCATTTTGAAGTCTGGGATGCCGTAGCGCAACAGGCCGCCGATGCGGTCGTCGCGCTCGTAGACGGCGACGGTGTGGCCGGCGCGGGTGAGCTGCTGGGCGGCGGCGAGGCCCGCGGGGCCCGAACCGACGACAGCGACAGTCTTGCCCGTCAGGCGCTCGGGCGGGTGCGGCTGCACCCAGCCGTTGGCGAAGGCCTGGTCGATGATCGACACCTCGACCTGCTTGATCGTCACGGCCGGCTGGTTGATGCTGAGCACACACGAACTCTCGCACGGCGCCGGGCAGAGCCGGCCCGTGAACTCGGGGAAGTTGTTCGTGGCGTGCAGGCGCTCGATGGCCTGACGGCCTTCGCCGCGCCAGGTGAGGTCGTTCCACTCCGGAATGAGGTTGCCGAGCGGGCATCCCTGGTGACAGAACGGGATGCCGCAGTCCATGCACCGGCCGGCCTGGCGCCGGGTCTCGGTGGGATTGGCCGGCTCGTAGACCTCTTTCCAGTCCATCAGCCGAATCGGAACGGGCCGCCGTTTGGGCAGCTCACGCTCAGTGACCTTCAAGAATCCCTTGGGATCAGCCACCGGTTACCTCCAAAATTCTTTCCCAGACCACGTCGCCGTCGGGGTCGAGCCCCTCGTCGAGCGCGGTCTGGCGAGTAGCAAGCACCGCTGCGTAGTCGCGCGGCAGCACCTTGACGAAGTCGCCCGCGACGGTATCGAAGTCGGCCAGCATCGAAGCCGCGAGCGTCGAACCGGTTTCGGCTTCGTGTTCGGTGAGCAGCGACCGCACGAGTTCGGTGTCGTTCGCGTCGAGCGGCAGCAGCTGCAGCTCGCCCGACCCGAGGGAGTCGGAGTTGACGAGCTCTGTGCTGAGTCTGTACACGTAGGCGGTTCCGCCGCTCATCCCGGCGCCGAGGTTGCGCCCGGTGCTGCCCAGAATGAGCGCGATGCCGCCCGTCATGTATTCGAGGGCGTGGTCGCCGACCCCTTCGGCCACTGCGGTGGCGCCCGAGTTGCGCACCAAGAACCGCTCGCCCACGATGCCGCGGATGAACATGCTGCCCCGCGTGGCGCCGTACCCGATGACGTTGCCGGCGATCACGTTCTGCGAGGCATCGAACGTCGAGGTGCGGTTGGGCCGCACGATGATGCGCCCGCCGGAGAGACCCTTGCCCACGTAGTCGTTCGAGTCGCCTTCGAGTCGCAGGGTGATTCCGGCCGGCATGAACGCGCCGAGAGACTGCCCGGCCGAACCCGTGAGCGTGATCTGGATCGTGTCGTCGGGCAGGCCGTTCTCGCCGTGCCGCACGGTCACCTCGTGGCCGAGCATGGTGCCGACGGCGCGTTCGGTGTTTCGAATAGGCAGCGAGATGACCACCGGCTCACCGAATTCAAGAGCTTCGGATGCATCGCGGATGAGCCTCTTGTCGAAGTGCTTCTCCAGCTCATGCTCCTGCGGGCGACGGTTCACCCGAGGCTCGTCGTCGGCGAACACCGGCCCGACCAGGATCGGCGAGAGGTCGAGGCCGTCGGCCTTCCAATGCTCGAGGGCGTGGTCGACGTTCAGCAGCTCGTGGTGACCGATCGCCTCTTCGAGGGTGCGGAAACCGAGCTCGGCGAGGTATTCGCGCACCTCTTGCGCCAAGAATTCGAAGAAGTTGACCACGAATTCGGGCTTGCCGCTGAACCGCGCACGAAGCTCGGGGTTCTGGGTGGCGACGCCCACGGGGCAGGTGTCGAGGTGGCAGACGCGCATCATGACGCAGCCTGAGACGACGAGCGGCGCGGTCGCGAAGCCGAACTCCTCGGCACCGAGCAGGGCGCCGACGATCACGTCACGGCCGGTCTTCATCTGGCCGTCGACCTGCACCACGACGCGGTCGCGCATGCCGTTCAGCATCAGCGTCTGCTGCGTTTCGGCGAGACCGAGCTCCCATGGGGTGCCGGCGTGCTTCAGCGAGTTGAGCGGGCTGGCGCCGGTTCCGCCGTCGTGACCCGAGACCAGAACCACGTCGGCCAGGGCCTTCGTGACACCGGCGGCTACCGCGCCGATACCGTTCTGGCTCACGAGCTTGACGTGAACGCGAGCCTCGGGGTTGGCGCGTTTCAGGTCGAAGATCAGCTGCTTGAGGTCTTCGATCGAGTAGATGTCGTGATGCGGGGGCGGCGAGATGAGGCCCACGCCGGCGGTGGCGTGGCGGGTGCGCGCGATCCACGGGTAGACCTTGGTCGGGGGCAGCTGCCCGCCCTCGCCCGGCTTCGCGCCCTGTGCCATCTTGATCTGGATGTCGGTGGCGTGCGTCAGGTACATGCTCGTCACACCGAAACGACCGGATGCGACTTGCTTGATGGCGCTGCGGCGTTCGGGGTCGAGCAGGCGCGCGGTGTCTTCGCCGCCCTCGCCGGTGTTCGACTTCGCTCCGAGTCGGTTCATGGCTATCGCCAGGGTGGTGTGCGCCTCTTCAGAGATGGAGCCGTAACTCATGGCGCCAGTGGAGAAGCGCTTGACGATGGACTCGATCGACTCCACTTCATCGAGCGGAACAGGCCTGCGAACATCCGTCTTCAGCTTGAACAGGCCGCGCACGGTCATCAGCGACTCGGACTGGTCGTCGACCAGCTTCGTGTACTCGCGGAAGATGTCGTACCGGCGCGCCCGCGTGGAGTGCTGCAGCTTGAACACGGTGTCGGGGTTGAACAGGTGCGGCGGCCCTTCGCGGCGCCACTGATACTCGCCGCCGGTGGCGAGGGGTTCGTGCACCGTGACGCTGCCGTCTTCGGGAAAAGCGGCCGCGTGCCGGTTGGCGCTCTCGGCCGCGATCACGTCGATGCCGACGCCGCCGAGCTTCGACGAGGTACCGGTGAAGTACTGCGCGACGAACTCCTTGTCGAGACCCACCGCTTCGAACGCCTGAGCACCCGCGTACGACGAAACCGTCGAGATGCCCATCTTCGACATGATCTTCAGAACGCCCTTGCCGAGCGCCTTGATGACGTTCTTCACGGCCTTCTCGGGGCTCAACCCGGTGATCATTCCAGAGCGCACGAGGTTCTCGCACGTCTCCATGGCGAGGTACGGGTTGATGGCGGATGCACCGTACCCGACGAGCAGCGCAACGTGATGCACCTCGCGAACGTCACCCGCCTCGACGATGATGCCGACCTTCATGCGGTTCTCGGTGCGGATGAGGTGGTGGTGCACAGCGGAGAGCATCAGCAGCGACGGAACGGGAGCGTGCTCCTTGTTCGAGTCGCGGTCGCTCAGCACGATGAACTTCGCGCCGTTCGCGATGGCCTCGTCGGCCTCGGCGCACATCTCGGCGATGCGCTCCTGCATGGCGTAGGGGCCGTCTTCGACCCGGTAGAGACCTCTGATCGTGGTCGTGGTGAAACTGCCGGGGCGCGGGTCGATGTGCTGGATCTTCGCGAGTTCGTCGTTGTCGATCACCGGAAAGTCGAGCACGACCTGGCCGGTGTGGCCGGGCGTGGCGTCGAGCAGGTTGCGCTCGGGGCCGAGGCCGAGGCGCAGCGAGGTGACGACCTCTTCGCGAATCGAGTCGAGTGGCGGGTTCGTCACCTGGGCGAACTGCTGGGTGAAGTAGTCGAAGAGCAGCCGCGGGCGCGCTGAGAGCACGGCGATCGGCGTGTCAGAACCCATTGCGCCGAGCGGCTCTGCGCCGCTCTTCGCCATGGGGGTGAGCAGAATACGGATCTCTTCTTCGGTGAAGCCGAAGGTGCGCTGGCGGCGGGTGACCGACGCCGGGGTGTGCACGATGTGCTCACGCTCGGGCAGGTCGCGCAGGTTGATGCGGCCCTGGTCGAGCCACTCGGCCCATGGTTCGCTCGCCGCGAGTTCGTCTTTGATCTCATCGTCTTCGACGATGCGGCCGGCCTCGGTGTCGACGAGGAACATCTTGCCGGGGCGCAGGCGCCCCTTGCGCACGACTTTCGCGGGGTCGACGTCGAGCACGCCGATCTCGCTGGCGAGCACGACGAGGCCGTCGTCGGTGACGAGGTACCGCCCGGGGCGCAGGCCGTTACGGTCGAGCGTTGCCCCGACGAGGGTGCCGTCGGTGAAGACGAGCGCGGCGGGGCCGTCCCACGGCTCCATCAGCGTGGCGTGGAATTCGTAGAACGAGCGACGCGCGGGGTCGAACGACGCGTTGTTCTCCCACGCCTCTGGCACCATCATCATGACGGCGTGCGGCAGTGGCCGCCCGGCGAGGGTGAGCAGCTCGACGACCTCGTCGAACGAGGCGGAGTCGCTGGCGCCCGGGGTGACGATCGGCAGCAGTGGAGCCATGTCGCCCAGAACTGCGCTCTTCAGTTGTGACTGGCGTGCGCGCATCCAGTTGCGGTTGCCCTGCACCGTGTTGATTTCGCCGTTGTGAGCCATCATGCGAAGCGGCTGCGCGAGCGGCCACGACGGGAAGGTGTTGGTGGAGTACCGGGAGTGCACCAGCGCCAGCTTCGAGGCGAACCGCTCGTCTGAGAGGTCGGGGTAGAAGGGCTCGAGCTGCAGGGTCGTGACCATGCCCTTGTAGGTGAGCGTGCGTGCCGAGAGCGACATGAAGTAGACCTCATGCTCGTGCTCGACGCGCTTGCGCAGCCGGTAGGTGAGGCGGTCGAGCAGGATGCCCGAAGCCTTCGCCCCGTGCTCGTCGTGGTGTTTCGCCTCGACATACAACTGCCTGATGGCAGGCATCGCCTCGCGCGCCAGCCGGCCGAGCTCGTCGGGGCGCACCGGAACCTCGCGCCAGCCGAGCACGCTCAGACCTTCTTCGTCTGCAACCTCCGCGATGCGGGCGACGACCTTCTCGCGCTCGTCGTGATCGAGCGGCAGAAACGCGTTGCCGACGGCGTAAAAGCCCACCTCGGGCAGGTCGAAGCCCGCGACGGCACGCAGGAACTCGTCGGGAATCTGGGTCAGGATGCCCGCGCCGTCGCCAGTACCCGCATCGGAGCCCACGGCGCCGCGGTGTTCGAGGTTGCGCAGCGCATCGAGCGCGGTGTCGATGATGTCGTGACCGGCGGTACCGCGCAGGGTGGCGACCATCGCGAGCCCGCAGGCGTCGCGTTCGTTCGCAGCGTCGTACAGGCCGGCTGCCGCCCTTACGGGCACAGCCGGGTGTGCGCTGAAACTGGCAGAGGTTCTGTTCTCAACCATAAGAATCCATCCCCCCGGAGAGAAAGCAGACCGGGTAGTTCTGACTGGGACGCCGGTGGCCCGAGGAAACGGTGCAGTGAAAGACGATGCGGTGACGATGCGGTGATTCGATGCGATGGAGGTCTGATGCAGTGAAATCGGTGCAGTGAAATCGTTGCGGGTGTCTGGTTTGCCTGGTGGGTGGAACCTACGGCTTCGCTCCGGCTGTGCTTGTGGCGCTCGGCTCGAGATCATTCGGTTCAGACTCGTCGCCAGAAGCAACGTCACTCGTAGCAACGTCGCCACGGAGTTCTTCGTCTGTATACCTGTCTTTCGAGTCTACCTCAGCCGTTGCCGGTGACCACGCAACGCCCGAAACGTACGCGCTCTTCTCCAGGCCCGGATGCCGGCGTCGCTGAACGACGATGATGACGATACCGACCAGAATGGCCAGCCAGGCCGCCCACACGTTGGTGCGTACGCCCCAGAAGATCTCGCTCGGGTCGATGCGGATGGTCTCCCACACCGTGCGGCCCACGCCGTACCAGATGAGGTAGACACCGAAGAGCTTGCCCCACTGGAGGTTCAGCCGATGACCGATCCAGAGCAGGAAGAGTACGCCGAGACCGTTCCAGATGACTTCGTAGGCGAAGGTCGGCTGAAAGAGCGTATCGGGTGCGAGGCCGATCGGAATAGCGGGATTCGCCAGCCCGGTATTGGGATTGATCGCGTCGATCTGCAGCCCCCACCAGCCATTGGTGGGCAAGCCGAACAGTTCTTGGTTGAAGTAGTTGCCGAACCGGCCGCACGCCTGGGCGAGCAGCAATCCGGGGGCCAGCGCGTCGGCGAAGGTCCAGAAGCGGATGCCCGTGAGCTTGCACCCGATCAACGCCCCGATGGCGCCGCCGATCAGGCCGCCGAAGATGGCGATTCCGCCATCCCACACCGCGAAGATCTCCCAGAAGTTCGCTCCGGCGTAGAAGTAGTCTCCCGGGTGGGTGAAGACGTGGAAGAACCGCGCCCCGATGATACCCAGCGGCACGGCCCACAAGATGATGTCGAGCACGATGCCCGGCTCCGCGCCGCGCTTGGTCAATCGGCGTGACGTCATGATGGTGGCGACGACGATGCCGAACAGAATGCACAGCGCATAGATGCGGATGTCTATGGAGAAGGGCAGGTTGATTCCCAGCGTGCGGAGCCAGCCCGTGATATCAAGCGAGTCGATTTGCGGGCTGGGAATGCTTTGCGGCAGAAACACCTGGTGGTAGACCTTCCATACGTGGGTAACGCCGTCTGCGGGCACACGGCAAAGCTCATTCTATGATGCAGCGGCTGAGCACGCGTTGCGCGCAGTGCCGTCTGCGAGAGTTCTCAGCGCGTGGTTCCTGTGGCCAGCGACCTTGCGACCCGGGCCACGCCGGCTACGCCGTCTTCTGACAGTGCGCGCACCAGCGCAGACCCGACGATCGCGCCGTCGGCGTAGGCCAGAACCTCGGCCACCTGGTCTGGCGTGGAGATGCCGATGCCGACACACGCGCCGCTCGAGCCGTCGGTCTCGAGGCCGTTGGCCCGCAGCCGGTCGACCAGTGTGCGTGCTGCGGCATCCACATCGTTGCGTGCGCCGGTGACGCCCATGGTCGAGACGACGTAGACGAAGCCGCGACTGTTCTCGATGGCGAGCTTCAGTCGTTCGTCTGTCGACGTAGGTGCGGTCAGAAAGACGCGGTCAAGGCCCGTGCGTTCGCTTGCACTGATCCACTCGGCGCCGGAGTCGACGGTGAGATCGGGGGTGATGAGCCCGGCTCCCCCGGCCGAAACCAGGTCGGTGGCGAAACGCTCGATGCCGTACTGCAGCACGGGGTTGTAGTAGGTCATGAGCAGAATCGGGGCATCCACTCGCGCTCGAATGGCCTCGACGGCCGTGAACGCGTCGCTCAGATGAAAGCCGCTTTCGAGGGCCGATTGAGTGGCTTTCTGGATGACCGGGCCATCCATCACCGGGTCGGAATACGGCAGCCCGAGCTCGAGCACGTCGACGCCGTTCTCGACGAGCGCCACGGCCGCGTCGATGCTCTGCTGCAGGTTGGGAAACCCGACGGGAAGGTACCCGATGAGGGCGCCGGCCCGCGTGGCGTTGGCGGCCTGGATGACCGAGCCGACGGGTGACGTGGCCCGGAGTTCTGACGTGGCTTCGCTCATCGCTCGGTTCCCATCCCCTGGGCGAGGTCGCGGTCGAGTTCGTCGACTTCGACCGCTCCGTCGATCAGTTCATTCGAATCGAGAGCGTTCTGTTCCCGCGTGCCGGCCACCAGTGCCTGCTCGTCGAGCACGCCGAAATAGCGCCCGGCCGTCTCGACGTCTTTGTCGCCGCGGCCGCTGAGGCTCACGAGGATGGTCGCGTCTGGGCCGAGCTCACGGCCGAGGTCGATGGCGCCGGCCAGGGCGTGCGCCGACTCGATGGCGGGAATGATGCCCTCGGTCTGGCAGAGCAGACGAAAGGCGCTCATGGCCTGCGCGTCGGTGATCGGCAGGTATTCGGCACGCCCGATCGATGAAAGCCAGGCGTGTTCCGGGCCGACACCGGGGTAATCGAGGCCGGCCGAGATGGAGTGCGAGTCGAGCGTCTGGCCGTCGGAGTCTTGCAGCATGATGCTGCGTGAGCCGTGCAGTACGCCTGGGCGCCCCATCGTGATGGTGGCGGCATGACGCAGGGTGTCGATTCCGTCGCCGGCTGCTTCGTAGCCGTAGAGCTTCACATCAGGGTCGTCGAGAAAGGCGTGGAAGATGCCGATGGCGTTCGAGCCGCCGCCCACACAGGCGACCACCGCATCCGGCAGGGCGCCCGTCAGTTCGAGCACCTGCTCGCGTGCCTCTTCGCCGATGACCTTGTGAAAGTCGCGCACCATCACAGGGAACGGGTGCGGCCCGGCCACCGTTCCGAGCAGATAGTGAGTGTCTTCGACGTTGGCGACCCAATCGCGAAAGGCCTCGTTCAGGGCGTCTTTCAGGGTGCGGGTGCCGGTCGTGACGGGGATGACCTCGGCGCCGAGCAGCCGCATGCGAGCGACGTTCAGCGCTTGGCGCTCGGTGTCGACCTCGCCCATGTAGACGACGCACTTCATGCCGAACAGCGCGGCAGCGGTGGCGGTTGCGACCCCGTGCTGGCCGGCACCGGTTTCGGCGATCAGCCGGGTCTTGCCGATGCGGCGGGCCAGCAGGGCTTGACCCAGCACGTTGTTGATCTTGTGCGAACCCGTGTGGTTCAGGTCTTCGCGCTTCAAGATGATGCGGGCGCCACCGGCATGTTCGCCGAAGCGGGGGGCCTCGGTGATGATCGACGGCCGGCCTGTGTAGGTGCGGTGCAGCTCGGCCAACTCGGCAGCGAAGGTCGGGTCTGCTTTCGCTTCTTCGTACGCCGCTGAGATCTCGTCGAGCGCCGCGATGAGCGACTCAGGCATGAACCGGCCGCCGAACTCGCCGAAGAACGGCCCCTGTTCGTCGCGCAGGTGGGTGGTCATGAGACTCCTAAGAATTCTTCGAGTGTGCGCGCCGGGTCGCCCGTGACGAGCGCCTCACCGACGAGCACGACGTCGGCGCCGCTCGAGCGGTAGTGGCCCACATCGGAGGCCGATTTCACGGCCGATTCGGCCACCCGGATGACGCCGGCCGGAATGCGGTCGGCCAGCGTTCCGAACAGATCGCGGTCGAGCTCGAACGTGCTGAGGTTGCGGGCATTGACGCCGATGAGCGAGGCGCCCATGTCGACGGCGCGTTCCACCTCGTCGGCGGAGTGGGTCTCGACCAGCGCGGCCATACCGAGTGAAACGATGAGCTCGTGCAGGTGGATCAGCGTGGGCTGATCGAGCGCGGCGACGATCAGCAGCGCGAGATCGGCTCCAGCGGCACGGGCCTCGAGTACCTGATAATCGAGCGTGATGAAGTCTTTACGCAGCACCGGTATGCTCACCGCATCGCGCACGAGTTCGA
>JAODBB010000001.1 GCA_025463745.1 Subtercola sp. | reverse complement strand
GTCCATCGATCTGACTCCGGTGATCACGACAACGTCGGTCGCCAATGGCGCGGTCGGCGAGGCCTACTCGTCATCCTTGGCCGGTACGGGTGTTGATGACCTCACTTTCGCGTCGAGCGACGCGCCGAGCTGGCTGCACCTCGATCCTGTGACCGGCGCGCTCACTGGAACTCCGACGGAAGCTGGAGCGGTGACCTTCACGGCGACAATAGGGAGTCCTGCCGGACCTGGTCTAGCAAAACAGTTCACTTTCACTGTGGCGGCGGCGACGACCGGCGGCGGTAGTGGTGGCAGTGGCGGCAGTAGTGGTACGACCGGCGGCGGCAACGCCACGACTGGCGGTAACGGCACTGGCACGGGTGGTGGTTCTGGTTCGAATGCCGGCTCGACGGGCGGCGGAACGTTGGCCAACACGGGAGCCGACTCGTCGGCAATGGCCGCGACGGGCTCGGTCGCCGCGCTCGTTCTCCTGGCCGGCCGCCTGCTGACTTCGGTTCGACGTCGCTTTCGCACGCAGGGCAGCACCTCTCGTTGATCAGCCTCGGCGCGCCGGGAGCTGATCCCGCTCGCGACGCGCCGAGTTCATAACACGAGAACTTCTCAGTAAACGAGTTATGCTCACCCCTATATGGGGGGCATGACCGAGGCCGCAAGGCTCGACTGAGGGGTTCACAATGATCAAGAGCAGGTATCTACTCGTCATTCCCATCGCGTTCGCCGCTGCAACCGCAGGGGTTGCGGCGGCGCTCGCGGTTCCTATCGTCGGTGGGCCTGACGTCTCCGCCGGTGCCGGCACCTCGCCCGGAGCCATCGCTCTCGGCGACGGCGGCCAGTTCTTCACGGCGAATGACGGCACCAATACGCTCTCGTCATTTGCGGGCGACGGCGGCCCGGGCGCGTTCGCTCCAGTAGCCCTCGGGGCCAGCGCCGGGCCCACCGCCCTCACTTACACCTCGTCTGGCGCCATCTATTCCGCGAACTTCGGCAACCACACCGTGAGCCGCTACAGGCCAGGCGTCGACACCGCGACGACGACGTTCGCCCTCGGGCCGAACACCTCACCCTACGGAATCACCCACACCGCAGCGGGCGACATCTTCACCGCGAACAGCATCGGCGACTCGGTGTCGAGAATCTCGGCGTCCGGCGACGTGATCGTCGAGTACGCGAACCTCGGTGCGGGCGCGGCGCCGAAAGGCATCGTCGCCGATAGTGCCGGCGACCTGTTCACCGCGAATTCGGGCAACGACACGGTGACGGAGGTCACGGCATCCGGAACCATCGTGCCCTTCGCCCAACTCGACAAATGGGCGGCGCCGTCGGCCATCACCATCGACTCGAAAGGCATGCTCTACGTGGCCAACATCGGGTTGAACACCGTGACGGAGATCGACTCGTCGAAACCCGCACTCGCGAACGTCGTGCAGACCTACGCGCTGCCACCTGCCTCGGAGCCGAACGCGATCACGACCGATAGCGCCGGCAACGTCTATGTCGCCGATTCTGACTCGGGTGCGGTGAGTATCATCGCGGCGGGTGCGACGACTGCCGTCACCTTGCCCGCCTTCTCGGGCGCGCCTCATCTGTCAGGTCTTGTCGTGACTCCGGATGCCCGGCTGCTCGTCACCGGGGCGTCAGACTCGTCCATTCGAACCCTGACCCTCGCGGCGGGGCTCGCACCGAAGACACTGCCGCGCGCGATCGCGGGGGCGCCGTATCACGCGACGCTCTCGCCGACCGGGGTCGGAGCCGTCACCGTGGCCGGCCGTGGAACGTGGCCGGCTTGGCTGACCCTCGACCCGGCGTCGGGTGAGCTCGGGGGAGTGCCGCCGGTGGGAACGCCTGCAACGGTCAGTGTTTCGGCCGTCGCATCCAATGCGCTGGGCATCAGTGCTGCGCAAGAGTTCACCATCGATGTCGAGGGCGGTGTGGTCGTCGGAACGCCGACGCTGACACCCACCTCGCCGCCCGCGACTCCCACACCGAGTGTGACGCCGTCGCCCGTCGTTCAGTCGCCACCTGATGCCAGCGCGACGGCAACCGCGATCCCGACATCCGGGCGATCAGCCGGGGCCGGCGGTTCGGCCTCAACCGGATCGAATGTCGTCAGTGCGTCGTCTGGCTCTCGCACTCTTGCCAGTACCGGGTCGAGCCTCGTGCATCTTCTCGCCGCGCTGGTCATCGCAGACGCGTGCATTGTGGCGGGTCTGGCCGTTCGCATTCTTCGGCGGCGCATCCGGTAAGATCGGAGCTTGTTCTGCCGCGCTCGGTTTCGGCCGTGTGCGGCAGGCGAGGAGGGCTGTCCGAGTGGCCGATGGAGCCAGTCTTGAAAACTGGTGGGCGGAAACGTCTCGTGAGTTCGAATCTCACGCCCTCCGCAGTAAAAGCCCTGATCAGAGGGTGATTTGTGCTGGTCGTGCCCACATTTTGCCCACATCTCAAATGTAATCTTTTTGCATCGATGGCAATCTAGAGTTTCTGCGTTCGTCGGAGTGGGTCTAACGGATTCCGGGGCGGGGGAACAGTCGCGACACCTCGACCACGAATCGACGAAACGGCCCTCTTGACGTAAGGTCCGTTATCAGCGCAAATGACATCAGTTCTTCGTGTCAACTATCACGGCTGTCTGGTTGACTCATTGTCGCCGAACTCTCGTGGGCAGCCAGGCTGGGGTCGGGACCCTCAGTCTGGACTTCTCGTCGGGAAATCGATGAAGTAGTTGCAGTCGCGACTGCGATCGAGTTGGCGAAAATTTCTCGCCTCCCTGCCAATTTTGAGAGAGCCAGAACGTCGGCGGTTACCTATACGGTGAGACCGTGAGCAAGCATGTATTCCTCTCTTATATTCACGAGGACAAAGACCACGTCGATGCCCTCCAGAAGACACTGGAGGCTGCCGGTTTCGAGGTCTGGCGAGATAAGGATCGCCTCTTTCCAGGTGACAACTGGGAACTCAAAATCAGGCAAGCGATTCAAGGTGGCACATTCGTTTTCGTTGCGTGTTTCTCAAGCGCGCTGAAATTGCGCGACCGTTCGTACCAGAATGAGGAACTCGCCCTCGCGGCCGGCGAATACCGTCTCCGCCCGTTGGACACCAGCTGGCTCATGACGGTCAGATTTGATGAATGTGAGATCCCGCCCGTCGATTTAGGAATGGGGCGCAGCCTCGATAGGACGATCCATCGCACCGATCTGTTCGGGGAAGGCGAACCTCAAGAACTCGTGCGTTTGGCGATGGCCATCAGTAGGGTGATGGACTCCTCCCCCGGTGCCCCCTCCCCCGCCGTGCTCAATGCGGTAGCGATCGCGCATCGTGCCGACAACACCGGCCTAGAAACCCTCCGCGACCTGCTCCGCAATCCCGCCCTCGTTATGGACTTCGACGACTACATGACGACGGCGCGACGTCCGATCATTGCGTCGCTCGCAGATAGAGTGAGGTTCCCGCTCGTTGGATCTAGCGGTCAGATCGACAACGACGTGGCCCGATCGTGGCTCTTACGAATACACGACTATGAAGCCGTCATCGCCAATGTGATGGAGCCGCTGAAGCTTTTGGGAGCATACGGGCAACCCACGCATGAAGATCAGCTCGCTAAGACTCTGGGCGCTCTCGGACAAGAATCGACGCAGCAAACCGGGCTCGACCTCTATCGATGCGCGCACTCATACCCCACCCTCGTGCTGACCTACATCTGCGGGCTCTCGGCCGAATCGAAACGAAACTACGGAGCATTCCGCGCCGCAACCGCAGGCGCGATCGTGAAGACGCTGAACAGTCGGGTGCCGTTCATTGCAAATACTGGCAGTCAAACGATTGCCGGCAATTGGCCCTGGCTCGCATCGCTCCTCTGCAAGGAAGACGAGAAGGTTCTCATCGACGACGACCTCATTGGGGCGATGCTGGCCGGACGCGTCGGCAATCGCTACACGCCAATTTCAGACCATATCCATTCACTACTCGCTCCGCTCTTCGTCGACCAATTTTCCAGCGATGAAGACTACTCCGAAGCCTTCGATCGTGTCGAAGTGCTCTTCGACGCAATCGGGGCCGATACCCGTCTTCAGCAATCCGATTTCTACGGCGGTCACGATGGATATGGGAGATATACCTACCGATATCGCTACACCGAGAGTCCCGTCGAGAGAGTCATGCTCGAGGAAGCGCAGGCCGCGGGCGCTGGATGGACACCCCTCCTCGGCGGCCTATTCGGAGCCGATTCCGCGCGAGCTGTCGCTGCACTCGAGAATGTGGTCGAAAACGCGGCGCACCTTCGTCGAGGACGACACTGATCCTGCCCGCGCGCGCCGCTAAATCGGTGCTTGACGGATGTGGGATTATCTCTGCATGACGCTATTTCTCGATGGTGAACGTCTGAATGGGCCACATGTCGCGCGGATCAGCGCCCGGCCTCGGAGAATTGCTCTCCCGCTCAAAGCCGCTGGCCCGCGAAGTCTCGAAGACGCCATTGAATTGGAGTGCCAGTTGTGGGGCGGGGCCACGAACGTCATTTTGCCCGTTGATGATGCGGGCTCGATTCCCGAGATGTACCGAGCGATTTTGCCTGGATCGCAAATCGACGATGTGTACGGTGTCGGCTACGACCCAGAAATGTCGTTAAGCGGCAAGATGGACGTCACCCAGAACAGGGACGTGTCTCGCTCGCAATTGGCGGCAGGCTTGTTACCGTTCCGATCTGTGGAGAAGACCGCACCGCTGGAGGTGGTGACACTTGAGGCAGACGACGCCTGGCGCGGAATCTATCTCTCTTGTCTCGGAACGCTCCCTGAGGAGATAAACCCGGACATTGTCAGAGTGGGCAAATGGTTACCCGAGATTAACTTCTCAGACTTCATAGAAGTTCGGCGGGTGCCCGCGACTGGTTCGCTGGATGATCTGCTCAATCGCACGTGGCCTGAGGAGCGTGTTTTTACGCCGCGAGAGTTGTCAATGATCAATCTTTCCTACGCGGGTACCGTTAGTGCCTCGATCCGCTCAGACCAGCAAGTGCTTCCGCAACCTTGGTTTGCCAGATACGACGCGGGACCCAACGTTCTGGTGGTCTGTTCCCCTGGTTCCCTGGATGACCTCGCGTTGCTCTGGAACTTGAGGGCGGCTCACGGGGATTCCTACGCCACGCCGATTGGCGTTCCGAGTGGCGAATTTTCAGCGTCCGTTGCCCGACAGTTGGTTTCCGGGCGAGGAATCGCCCGCCATGGGATGTCGGCTAATAATCTGTACGTTACGAGCTGCAGCTTGTCGACTGACGAATTGTCCGACGTCTTGAAAGAAACGGACGGGGTCTCCGTACGTCCGCCTAAGGACATGCTGATGTTTGGCTCTGTCCTCGGCTGGAGCCGCGACGAAGTACTTATGTGGAAGGAGGGGCAAGCTTCTTACAAGTCCCTCGATACGGCTAGTTACCGCGAAATCCTGGACCGACGGAACCTCAACGACCTACTAATTATGCAATTCGACATCTCAGTTGAAGACGCACCGCTTCCACTGAGTGCTGACTATCGAGTTGCGCCATACAACGGAGAGTTTTACAACGGGGTCCATACGACGTGGTCTTCGCTCCGCCGTGTCGACGCAATCTCGTCAGTTACATGGCCGTCTCGTGAACTCGTAGCGAATAGCCTCGCCTCGATCCGAAATCTAAAACTGAGCGAGTCCGCCCCCGGGATCGCCGCAAGGATCCTGGTCGAGATGTTAGGAGGCCTTGGTGAGGCTTATTTGCTCTGCCACGCGCCTCTGCTCGGACTTTTGGAATCGATGGCCGCCCGACACGGCTTCAATTGGTACAAGGACCGCCTCAGACAGGCAGGAATAGAAGCCCATCCAGGCGACGCTGTAGGCTCATCAATCGACGAACTACCGGAAAAATCATTCCATGACTTCAAACGCGTGCTCGGAAACAGTGACGCAGCAGCCAAATACTGGCTCGCATGGGCAGAGCGTTCGAGCGTAGTCATAAAGGGTTTCCCCCTCCAGTGCCCCAGGTGCGGTGCGAAGCAGTGGATTCCGATCGGAAACTTTACGCCGCCCGTCACCTGTCGCGGCTGTGCGAAACCTATCGAGTTCCCATTCGGTGATCGACCCTCGATCGACTTCAAGTACAGGCTTAGCGAACAAGCGCGACGCGTCTACGAAGTCGATGCGATGGGGCACGTTCTCGTCGCCCGGTACTTCGAATCGATTTTCGGTTTCGGGTCCCAGAGCCAGCTAATCGGACTGCATCCGGGTATGAGCGTGTTTCCAGTCGACAAGAACGTCGAGATCGGCGAAGCCGACCTCCTTATGCTGACTCGACGAGGCGAGTTCATTCCAATCGAGGTCAAACGCACAGCAGCGGGCCTAAATGAAAACGAACTGACGAAGTTAGCTACACTCGGGACCGCCTTGCGCGCACCCTGGAGCGGCGTCGCTGCCTGTCAGTACGCGCGCGACGCCGGTGAACTGCTCAGTTCGCTCGCCCTTCGGAACCCTGATGGCACTCATCTGCGGATGGCGCTAGGTTACGACCTATTGCTGCAGCTGCACCCCGTGTGGGCATTGGGCGACGATCCGTTCACTACGAATGCTTTGGATGACGAAGAGATTTCTGCTCGCGAGGAGGGATTTGTAAGTTCGCTCAAAAGGAGGGCAAAGGAAGCCGACACCGACTGGCTCGCCTACTCGATGCTCCGGCGACGTGCGGATCCCGAGGCTCAGCCTCGGCCAGGTGAATAGAGCTCAAAACGCAGTCCTAACTCGCATTAAACTGAGATTGAGCGAAGCCGCAGGGAGAAATAAGTACGAGATACCGAAGCGTCGGTTTGGATCTCGATTGACTGAAGGGTTTAACTCAGGGGGATTCACGCCTGCTTGACGTGCTCCAATTTGGCCGAATCGCAGAGCGTGATGCCAACCGGTATGCCTCAAAAACCTAAAGCTTGTTGAGACACGGCATTTCACGACTGCGGGACGAGGGGAACCCCCGATTCCCGTGGAACCTTGTTGTCTTGAAAACTCATCTCGCGGTCATGGGTGCCTCACGACTTCGATTCGGGACTTCTGAGACGATGCAGTCCTTGGTTTAACGGCCCGCAATTGCGCAGCAGCTGCTGCGCAATTGCTGCAGTTCCAAACCAGACCGCACTAGCAGATATGACAATAAATCAACACTCGGGAAATGGGGGCCGGAGTTCGTGGTTCGGTACGGCACACTGGTTCGTGATGTCTGAGAACACTCCCATGCCGTCTTTGTATGAGGCCAATCTCGCTGAGCTGAAAGACCAAGTGCATGCTGCCCGGTTCACGGCGCAACAGCGTGTGAACACCGAGCTCGTCGGTTTGTACTGGCGTATCGGGCACACGATCGCGGAACGTCAAGCGTCTGAGGGTTGGGGTTCCAAGGTCATCAGTCGCCTCGCGGGGGACCTTCGTGCTGCATTTCCCGACATGAAAGGTTTTTCGCCTCGGAACCTAACGTATATGCGAACTTTCGCCAGCGCGTGGCCGGATCCGGCAATTGCGCAGCACACTGCTGCGCGACTGCCGTGGGGTCACGTCATGATTCTGCTCGACAGTCTCAGCGACAAGACACTCCGTGATTGGTACGCGGAACAGGCGTTCGCTCATGGCTGGTCCCGGAATGTTCTGAGCCATCACATCAGAACGGGCGCGCACAACCGCTTCGACGCAGCACCGTCAAACTTCGGCCGGGTCCTTGCCGGTACCGACTCCGATCTTGCGCAGCAGATCACCAAAGACCCTTACATCCTGGACTTCCTTGCGGTGGATGCTGACGTGAAGGAGCGAGGTCTCGAGCAGGCGCTCGTCGACCGGATCATCGATACGCTCCGCGAGCTTGGGGACGGCTTCGCGTTCGTCGGAAGGCAAGTCCATTTCGATGTCGAAGGCGACGACTTCTTCGTTGACCTGCTCTTCTTTCACGTCGAACAACTCCGCTACGTGGTCATCGAATTGAAAACCGGAAAGTTCAGACCCGAATACCTCGGACAGCTTGGCTTTTACGTCGCTCTCGTCGACGACAAACTACGCCGCCCCCAACACGCCGAAACGGTCGGGCTGCTCCTGGTCACGAACAAAAACGACGCCGTCGTTCGATATTCCCTCGGGTCGCAACAGACACCGGTCGGGGTTGCCAGCTACGACATGTTGCCACCTGCCATGAAAGCAGCGCTTCCCTCCGAGGAGGAACTCGCAGCCGCGTTGAGAACCGACTGACGGCAAAGCGGCCCGACGGAGCCTTCAGCCTAGTCATTGAGGAATTAACCCCGGCGACGTGCCCATGGTTTGCCCACGAGTCACGGGCACTTGATGTGATTGAAGATACTCCGACATAAGCCTGGATCGCCGTATTTCCGGGCCAGCGAGATGAGTGCCCCGTCGTTCAGGCATCGCGAGCAGGGTTCGAATCTCACGCCCTCCGCAGTACCAAGCGACCTGGATCCGCGTGGTTACGGGGATCTCAGGGGTTCGGGCTCTGCTCCGATGTATAAAACTGACGGAGGTTGTTGACAGTCGGGTCTTCCATTTGAGAGGAAGATTTCATGACATCAACGACGCCTGCGGCTGTCGAGGGGCGTAGTCGCGGGTTCGCTGATCGCAAGACATTCTGGCCAGCGCGATCTGGTGTAGGGCTGCGTTCGCGTTTCGGTCGCCTCCTCGGTTGAGGCGACGCCGGTTGGTCTTGCCGCTGGAGGCGGGGATGGGACTGGCGCCGCAGAGTGCGGCGAAGGAGGCCTCGGATTTGAGGCGGTCGCTGTTCTGACCGGCGGTGAGCAGGAGTTGTGCAGCAGTGACGGTTCCGATGCCTCGGGCCTGTTGTAACCCTGGGTTGGTCAGGGAAACCAGCTGCTCGAGCTCGCTGTCGAGCGCAGTGATCTCAGCCGTGAGCTGCTGGTGCCGCCGGGCGATCGATTTCAATGCCCCGTTGATGGTTCGACCCAGCGTGTCTTCTTCTCGTGCTGGCCGCACTCGCGCCAAAGCAGCGAAGAGCGCAGTGTCGCTCATTGCGCGGTACCGGCCCCGGATTCCTTCCGGAGCAGTGACAAGTTACCGCCGGCGAGTACTTTCGTTGCGGCAGCTCCCACAAGTGCCCGATTCACACAAGCGCGACGTGATTCAATAGATGACGTACTCCCCGGTATCGCGCAGGTTCTGCGGAGGTCGCGGACAGAAGACCCGTCGCAATCTTCGCCCCCCAAATCGCCCTCGCCTGCGCCCAAACCGTACGACGTCGCACGAACAAAGCGCGCACCCTTGTCGCTCTAGTAGCTTGCGTTCGGGCTAGTATCACCGACCGGTCCCTCGGAGCTTGCGTGCGAACGCTCCAATGCTGCTCGGTCTTCGATTTCTCGCTCTGAGGTGGATCAGGCTGACAAATAGTCAGCGATGAGCTGAATCTGCCCGTTCAGCATATACGCGCCACCGTGCGTGCTATTCCCGTGCCTTGCGGCACCAGCGAGGAACGGGGTCAGCTCGGCGCTTATGACGACGTCAGCCGCGAGCGCTCCAGTGGGGAAGATGTCGGGCGGGATGGGTGAGACGTTAGACGGCGACATTCCAATCGACGTCGCGTTGACGATCAATTGCGCGGCAGCCACACGGTCTAGTCCGGTGCCGATATCGCGTGTCGGGAACGCGGCCCGGAGGCGTTCCGCCAGATCGTTCGCGCGACCCTCAGTGCGATTGCTGACATCCAGACTCTCGACGTTCGCACTCAGGAGGGCGACTGCAACAGCACTCGCCGCGCCTCCCGCACCGAGCACGACCGCCCGCTGACCCCTCGGCTCCAGCCCGCGTTCGCGCAGCCCTGCCACGAAGCCGAGGCCGTCAAAGGTCTCGCCGACCAGGCGGCCCTCCGCGGCACGGCGAACGACGTTGACTGCTCCCACGATCTGGGCGTTGGGGCCGAGCTCGTCGCAGAGCTCGATGATCGACTGCTTATGGGGTACCGTGATCACTGCGCCGAGGGCGCTCTCGTTCGCCCGCAGCGCCGCGACGAAGGAGGTCAGCCCCGAAACCTGCACATGGGCGGGAACCGTGACGATGTCTAGTCCGCGCTCGTTCCATACGCGGTTGAGCACCTGCGGGGTGCGCACCTGCCGAACTGGGTCTGCGACCACGAAGCAGAGCCGTGTGGCTCCGGTGATTTCGTGAGGCATTCGTCTCTCCTTCGCGTCGGCGGAACTGATCACTTCGTCACAGCTCCTCGCTGGGCCGGCGACGCGATGGAATCTCGATGAGCTCGGTGATGACGCCAAGGATGCTCTCGGTGTCGAAATAGGCGAAACCGCCGTCGCCGTCGAGCCCCGTAGCGCGCCCTGTCTGGATCGACTCGAACCCATCGGCCTGCATGGCGGCGGTCGCTTCGGCGATCGAGTCCACATGGAACCCGAAGTGATGCACACCGTAGCCGTGGCGTGCTATCCACTCGGTGTAAATGTTCGGCCCCTCAAGGCTCTCGACGAGTTCGATCTGTGGGCCCTCTCCCACGAACGCGAGGCGCATCGAGTGGGAGCTTGGTTCGCCTCTGTAACTGACCCCCTCGACATTTTCGGGCGCGTATGTGAAGATCGACCAGTCATTTCTCCCGAGGAGAAGGCTGTACTGCTCAAGCGCTTCGCGCAGATCGGGAACCAGCAAACCGATCTGAGCGACCTTCAGCGAATGGAGTGTCTGGGGAAGGACGACTGGCAATTGATCTGTCATGCGGTGTTCCTTTCAAGTGGGTCGGGCGGCCAGTGAATGCAACATTCAATCCGCGACTAAGCCGCCGTTGATACTGAGGTGGGCTCCGGTGACGAAGCTGGAGCGTTCCGAGCTGAGCACGGCAATCATGTCCGCAACCTCCTCAGGCGTTCCGTTGCGGCGCAAGGGGGTTCGCGCCGCCAGAGCCTCGCGCTCGACGTACGCGGTCATGGGGGTCTCGATGGTGCCGGGGTTCACGCAGTTGACCGTAATCCCCAAGTGGCCGAAGTGGATGGCCAGCGACCGGGTGAGCCCCATAACGCCAGCCTTGGCGGAAACGTAGGCTGCCCCCGCCGCCAATCCTCCGGTTTGCGCGGCCATCGAGCTGAGTAGCACGATACGGCCCCAGCTCGTTCTGCTCATCACCGGGGCCGCCGCCTGGGCGCACAGGAATGCGCCACGAAGGTTCACCGAGTGGATGCGGTCCCACTCATCGGCGCTCAGGTCGAGGGGGCCGGTGGTCTCGAAAACCCCGGCTGAGCACACCAGAATGTCGAGCCGGCCGAAGGCTGTGACCGTCGTGGAGAAAATGCGTCGCACACAGTCGGGGTCGGAAATGTCCGCCTCGACGGCGATGGCCGACTCACCGAGCTCGTCAGTGTCGATGGTGATGGCTTCGAGGTCAACCGCCACGACGTGACATCCTTCTCGAGCCAGCCGTCTTGCGGTCGCTCGTCCGATGCCGCTTGCGGCGCCGGTCACGACGGCGACACGACCTTCGATCTCGAGATCCATTGCCCTCTCCCGTCTCTGAGCGCTTGATGGCGGTCACCTCGGCTGACCCCGCCGGCACAGTGTTACGGTAGTCGCGAGTGTCGCGAAGTCCTATGGTGGCTTGCGCCATATCCAGCGCAAGCGTGTGTCCTTCCGAACTACCCCAAACGCACTCGGACAGGCGCAGAATGTACCTGTGACCGATGACCAGAAAGCACAGCAGGCGCTCGACGATATCCTCGCCGACCAAGTGGCGCTCCTGACGCTGCTGGCTGAGTCGGCTCCCGCTTCTGAGGTGTTCGCCATGGCCGAATCGATCGCCAGGCGGGCATCTTCAGAGCCGGCGAAAGCCAATCTTCGAGAGCAGACACTTCGCGTGAAAGACCTGCTTGATCGGCGGGCACGCCGAGATCGCGATTTGTCAGCGCTCTTCGACACCGCGAAAGATCTTGCATCGTTGGAAGACCTCACGGCGATTCTCACGTCGATTGCGATGCGAGGCAGGGAATTGCTGGGAACCGATCTCGCCTACTTGAGCCTCATCGACGAGTCTGGAAATGAGACCAGCATCCGCGTCACGGACGGCACCGTGTCTCCATTCCTGCAGCACCTTCGACTGCCCATTGACGTCGGAGTTGGTGGCGCTGTTGCGCTCACGGGCATGTCGCATCAGAGTTCTGACTACCTCCGCGACGAGCGACTCGGGCACAACGATGACGTCGATACTGCCGTCTCGGCCGAAGGAATCAAGGCTATTCTCGGTGTGCCGCTGAAGGTATCGGGCAGTTTGATCGGCATCCTGTTCGCCGCCCACCGAACTCAGCGCATCTTCGCGGCTGACGAAGTGGAGATGCTCTCGTCGCTCGCGACACTCGCTGCGCTTGCGATCGAGAAGACGCAGTTGATCGACCAATCGCGTGGCGCTCTCGCCGAGATTCAGAGCGCCCACGCGGTGACGGTCGAGCACCAGGCGGCGATTGATCGCGGAGCGGCTGCGCATGAGCTGTTCACGGCGATCATCTTCAGGGGCGGGGGTCTGGAAGAGCTGACCGCGGCCCTCTACGACGTGCTGGCCATTCCGGCGGTGATTCTGGATGCTGACGGCGAGCTCCTCGCTTCGGTCGGGTTTGCGCAACAGCCGAAGAGTCTTCCGAAGGTGCCTCCTCGCGATCCCGAAGCGGAGACTCCCCAGACGGCCCGCGAAGGGGAATGGACGGTCATCCCGATCGATGCCGTTCATGATCGGCTGGGGGTACTGGCGCTAAGCCATCCCGAGCTTCTCTCGGACGTCAACGGTCGAATCGCCGGTCGTGCCGCGACGGTCGCAGCCCTCCTGCTGTTCTGGCGCAGATCGGTGGCCGAGACAAGTGATCGAGACCGCAGCGCGTTTCTGATCGAAGCGGTTTCCCGGCCAGCCGGTGTCAAGCCAACGCACCTGCCGTCGCCCAATTTCTCCAACCTGCCTGACGGCGCGAACTGGCGTGTGTATGCCATTCACAGCGGCGCACCTGACCGGCGCCTGCTGTCTGCTCTCAGCCGGCGGCTGGGCTCGCAGCACGTCATGCACGTGCGATACGCCGACGAACTGGTCGTCGCGTTCTGGTCGCCTGACCGTGTGCTGAGCGCTGCCGATCTGGCCCCTCGGCTTGCTGCAGAGCTCGAAACCGATGTGACGATCGGCGAAGCAACGAGCACTGCTGGTTTGGTCAGCCTGCGCGACGCGTACGAAGAGGCAAGCATGTGTCTGAAGGTGTTGCAGACTCTCGGCCGGCAACGCACAGGCGCGAACCGCGCTCGTCTCGGTGTGGCTGGCCTGCTGCTCTCGGATTCCAGAGACCTGACTTCGTTCGTGGCCAATCAGCTGGGCCCCGTACTCGAGTACGACCGGCGGCGTGGAACTGACTTGACCATCACTCTCGGCGCCTACTTCCGTGCCAATCGCAACGTGAACGAGACGGCGCAGGATCTTCGCGTGCACCCGAACACCGTGACGCAACGGCTGGCGAGGATCGACCACCTGCTCGGCGCGAACTGGCGTGACGCCGGTTCGTCACTCGACGTGCAGCTGTCGCTGCTCATCCACTCTGTTGTCGGGGACCTCGACTTCGGGTAGTTCGTGGCGATACACATTCGGGCAACTTATGGCTTTCGTCAACATAGGCCTACTCACTGTTCGCGATTACGGTGAGTACATCATGGCAACGAGGTCAGCAAGAAGTGAGCGAGTCTGCATCATTGGTGCGGGACTGATGGGTCAAGGAATCGCACAGTCGTTTGCCCTCGGCGGGTGGGCCCCTGTGCTCGTCGACCGACTTCCAGAGCTTGCAGAGAAAGGGCTCGTCGCAGTAGCGAGCAGCCTGTCGGCCGCTGTGCAGGCCGATCGCCTTTCGGCATCACGTGCTGAAAACGCACTCAGTCGCGTGAGCATCTCGAGCGACCTGAGCGCGGCATGCTCCTTTGCCGACGTGATCTTCGAAGCCGTCCCAGAGTCATTGAGCATCAAGCACGAAGTATGGGCTGAGATCTCCGCCGCCGCGAGTGTCGAGACGATTCTGGCGACGAACACGTCGGCACTCGACATCGACGCGATCTCCGTAGTCGTCGATACTCCCGAGCGCTTTCTGGGCATCCACTGGTACAACCCTGCTCAGCTCATTCCGGGTGTCGAAATCGTGCCGGGCCAAGCCACTTCTGCCGCGACCGTCTCTCGTGCGCTCGCACTCATGACCGCCGTGGGCAAGAAGCCGTTCGTGGTGAGGAATCGACCCGGGTTTGTGGGCAACCGCCTGCAATTCGCGCTCATCGCCGAGGCTTTTCGCTGTCTCGAAGAGGGTGTGGCGACCGCAGAGAACATCGATGAGATAGCGCGATCGACCTTCGGAATCCGGCTGGGAGACTTCGGCCCGATACGCCTGGCCGACATGGGCGGTCTCGACACCTACGTCTCCATACTCACCTATCTCTCACAGACCCTCGGCGAGCGGTTCGCCGTCCCCGCGCTTCTGCGAGACCTTGCCGAGCGGGGCGATGTAGGCGTAAAGAGTGGTCAAGGCGTTTTCTCGTACACGAACGATGAAGGTGCGGCTCTCGCTTCGGCGCGTGACACGGCGCTTGCACGCCGCCTCGACAATGAGGATGAACCGGTCGGCACAATGACGAAGTAGTCACTGTAACGAAAGAGGAGGAATCCGAATGCCATCAGAACTCGACCAATGCAGTTCGTACTTCTACCCAAAGGATTGAACCATGACAGACACCGTTGGCCCAGCCGTGACAGACACCGTTCACGGAACCGCAGACGCTCGCTTCGATAAAGTCCGCTCGATGCTCGCAGACAACATCGACTCCGGAGTGGAGGTCGGTGCGTCGATCGCGGTCGACCTTCACGGCGAGATGGTCGCCGACCTGTGGGGTGGGCATGCAGACGCCGACCGCACCAAACCCTGGACGTCGGAAACGATCGTCAACATGTGGTCGTGCACTAAGACTGTGTCGGCGCTCGCAGCTCTGATGCTGGTGGACCGTGGCGAACTCGACGTCTACGAACCCGTCGCCACGTACTGGCCCGAGTTTGCGGCGAACGGCAAGGAAGCCATCGAGGTGCGCCACATCATGTCTCACACGTCTGGTGTATCCGGTTGGGACACACCATTCTCGATCGAGGACATGTACGACTGGGAGAAGTCGACGAGTCAGCTGGCGGCACAGGCGCCGTGGTGGGAACCGGGCACCGCTTCCGGCTACCACTCCCAGAACATGGGGCATCTGATCGGTGAGGTCGTGCGACGCGTCAGTGGCATGACGCTGAAGGAGTTCGTGCGCACCGAGATCGCCGAGCCGCTGGGAGCCGACATCCAGATCGGAGCGCTGCCACAAGACGACCATCGCGTGGCCGAGGTCATCCCGTTCAAGACCCGCGCCTTCGACCTCAACTCGATTGAGCCTGGCAGCGTGTTGTACAAGACCATGTTCGGCCCTCAGGGAGATCCGAACGTCGCGAACACGCTGGACTGGCGACGAGCCGATTTGGGCGCTGTCAATGGTCATGGCAATGCCAAGTCGTTGGCGCGTGTTCTGTCTGTCATCTCACTCGGTGGAACTGTTGGCGGCGTCAGATTGCTCGGCCCGGACACCATCGACCTGATCTTCAAGGAGCAGGCCAACGGGGTCGACCTCGTACTCGGGGTGCCCCTACGATGGGGTATCGGTTACAGCCTGCCCAAACCTGAGACGGTGCCTCCGATTCCCGATGGCGAAAGAATCGCCTTCTGGGCCGGCTGGGGTGGTTCTATGATCATCGCCCACCCCGACCGTGGTCTCACAATCTCGTACATGATGAACAAAATGGCTGACAACTCCATCGTCGGGTCTGACATCGCCCACCGTTACGTCGCTGCCATCTATGAGGCACTCGCATGACCATCGAGGAGTGAAGATGATCGTCGATCAACGCACCTACACCACGCGCCCGGGGCACATGCAGCAGTTCGTCGACACGTTCGCGGCGCAGGGCTTGCCGCTGTACGCGCGGTACTGCGGGACGCTCCTCGGCTACTTCACGTCGGAGAGTGGCGCGCTCAATCAGGTCGTACACCTGTGGGGGTATGCCGATGCGGCGGATCGCGACGCCCGTCGTGCTGCTCTCGCTCGCGACCCGGCCTGGCAGGCCTTTCTAGACGCGGCTCTGCCCCTACTTGTCAGCCAGGAAAGCCGCATCCTGAAACCGACGTCGTTCTCCCCGCGATTCACTCCTCCCGTTGCCTCGGCGACAGGAGCCTGACTCATGGATTTGGGGCTGACGGGGAAGGTCGTCGTACTGACTGGAGCTGCGGGTGGGATCGGACGCCACGCGGCGGTCAGGTTCGCCGAGGAAGGCGCTAGCGTGGTGGTTGTCGATCGCGACGAGGGCGTGCTGGACGGGCTCGTGTCAGAGCTTCCGGGCTCCGGTCACAGCCGCATCGCGGTAACCCTGACGGGCCAGGCGACGTCGGAGGAGGTCATCGCGCAGGCGCTGCGAGACCATGGCCGTGTCGACGTGGTCGCACACCTCGCGGGGATGCTCGAGCCGATTCCGGTTGCCGAGGTGACCGAAGAACAGTGGGACCAGCACATGAATGTCAATGTGAGTGCCACTTTTTTCCTCACGCGGGCGGCCGCTGAATCGATGAGAATCGACGGTGTTCGCGGGTGCATCCTCATCATGTCTTCGGGGTCGTGGTTGTCTGGCGGAATGCCGACCCGATTGCCCTACGCGACATCGAAAGGTGCGGTGACGACGATGGCACGTAGCCTGGCGAAGGAGTACGGGCCCGCGGGCATCCGGGTCAATTGCATCGCGCCGGGACTCATCGACACCGCGATGATGCGAGCGGGTCTGTCGTCAGAGCAGCGGGCCGCGATGGAGGCAGTGACGCCCTTGCGCAGGTTCGGGCATCCGGAGGAGATCGCGGACACGACCGTGTACCTGTGTTCGGACCGCGCCTCGTTCGTTTCGGGCGCGACGATCAACGTCTCAGGAGGCAACACCCTCTACTAGAGTGTCGGGCGATTCTGGTATGGCGGCCACGGCGAAGCCGGCGATGGCGAGGACCTCTTCGGTGGAACCGCCGTCTCTGGCGCACCCGGACATGCCGCGCATGACCGCCAACAGGAACGAGGCCAGCCGATCGGGTTGAACGGTCGCTGGAAGGTCGCCTTCTGTGATGCCTCGTGCAATGCGCTTCTGGAGGCGAGAGTGGATGTTCTCGCGTTGCGCGGCCAGGCGTGGCTCGGTCAGCATCAGGCAGCCCAGCGGCGTCAGCGTGTCGGTGTGAGCGCGGGCGGTGTCGTCGAGCATGACGGCTATCGCTTCGCGCGCCGTCGGGCGGGCGGCAGCGGCGTCAACAGCCTCGCAGGTGCGGCGGAAGTACAGCGCTGAGGCTTCCGTGAACAGGCTGTCTTTATCGCCGAACGCCGCGTACAGGCTCGGGGGAGCGATGCCCATGGCTGCGGTCAGCATCGTTATGGTGGTCTCTTCGTAGCCGGCGCGCCAGAAGAGCTCGATGGCCGCTGCCAACGCAGCATCGCGGTCGAAGCTTCGAGGTCTGCCTGCCATGGCTTCAGTATATCGTAGCGATCGCTATGGAATGTGCTACGGTCGGATCACAATTCATAGTGATCGCTACAGAAGGAGAATCTCATGCAGTTGAAGAACACCGTGGTACTCGTCACCGGTGCCAACCGGGGTATTGGCGCAGAATTCGTCGCACAGCTGAAGAAGCGCGGAGCGGCGAAGATCTACGCGGCCTCCCGCAACCCGGGTGCTGTCGATGTCGACGGCGTCGTGCCTATCGAGCTCGACATCACCGACCCGTCGCAGATCCGCGCGGTCGCCGACGCGGCCGGCGACGTGCAGGTGCTGATCAACAACGCCGGAATCTCGACCGGTACGTCGCTCATTTCAGGCGACGTGGCAGACATCAGGCGAGAAATGGACACGAATTTCTTCGGCCCGCTGCTCATGACCCAAGCGTTCGCTCCGATCTTGAAGGCCAACGGAGGAGGTGCCATCCTCAACGTCGTCTCGGCGCTCTCGTGGTTCACTGTGCCCGGTGGTGGCGCCTATTCTGCTTCCAAGGCAGCGGCTTGGCATCTCACCGACAGTGCGCGCCTCGAACTCTCAGAACAAGGCACACACATCGTCGGTGTGCACATGGGCCTCGTCGACACAGACATGGCCGCGGGCGTGCCAGCGCCGAAGATATTGCCAGCGGTTCTCGCCTCAGCCGGCCTTGATGCGATCGAGTCCGGTCTTGACGAGGTGCTCGCCGACGACTGGGCCAGGTTCGTGAAATCTGGACTCACGCTCGGCCCATCGGAACGATACCAGCAACTGTTCTCCGCCCTATCGGGAAGCTGACCGGCAACGAGCCTGCCCCGAAGCTTCGGGATGCGCGCCTCTGAGTCACCCGCGGTTCGGGTTCGCGTCCGCGGGTGACTCCCGAGGACGCTCCTGCTGATCGGCGGGTGGCTCCCGAGGACGCCCCGCTACATATGTGTTTCGCGCACACTTCCGGCGCCAAGATCGTGGCTGCCCACACCATAGCAACAGTCAGTATCAGCGCCGTACAGTGACGGACAACACCGCACCGTGGCGGTCTGAACTGGGGTTTGAACGCATGAAAAAGAGGCATCTATCCGTGCTGGTCGTCATGGCGGCCGTGGTCGCATTGTCGGCCTGTTCCAGCCAAGCGAGTGGCTCCGACCTGGCGTCATCGCCGACGCCGACCGGTACCCCGATCAAGATCGGGTTCTTGAACCAGGGCGCTGGTGCCCTGGCATTCCCCGACTTCGGCACCGGAGGCACCGTGGGCATCGAGCAGGTCAACGCCGACGGCGGGATCAACGGCCACCCGATCAACTTAGTGACCTGCAACACCGATGGCACTCCCGCCGCCTCGGTCAAATGTGCGAACCAGTTCGTTTCCGATGAGGTCGTCGCGGTGGTTCAGGGCATCGACCTGAGCTCGGACACCGCTCTGGAGATTCTGGCCGGCGCGGGCATCCCCTTTATCGGTCACACCCCGTTCGGCGCCGTGCAGTCCAACAGTCCGGACGCCTGGTTCTTCGGCGCGGCACCCGGCGCTTTTTATGGCGTGCCGTTGCAGACCCTCCAAAAGGAGTACGGAGTCAAGACGGTCGCATTCCTCAACCCGGACTCGCCTGTCGACCGGTCGGTCGCCGACAGCACCCTCGACCCCGTGGCCACGAACCTGGGGATCGACCTCACCAAGAACTTCTACAGTTCCACGTCGCCGAACTACACCACAGCTTTCGCCTCGGCGGTCACCGGCAACCCTGACGCCGTGCTCATCATCGCACCGGAGCCCGACTGCACCGCGTTCGTTCAGGCGGCCCGCACGCTCGGTTACAAGGGCCACATCTTCGCCGGCAGCTGCGGCCAATTCGCCACCGCAGACCCTGCTTCGGCAGAAGGAGTGCTCTCTGACTCCGACCTCTACTCGCCCGACAACACCTCGCAGATTCCGGCAACTGCTGCGCAGCAGATCGCTACTTACCAGAAAGCAGTGCAAGGTCAGCCGGCCGCGAACGTCGACAACTACACGCAGATGACGTTCTCCACTATGCAAGATCTCGCCGCAGTGGCGCGGACGATCAACGGGGACGTGACCTCACAGTCGCTCAAGACGGCTCTGCAGGGCGTCGTCGGCGTCGACAGCTTCATGGGCCAGCCGCTCACGTGCGACGGCAAACAATGGCCCGACAACATCTCGATCTGCGCGCCGGGCGTGCTCGTGTACTCCGTCAAAGACGGAAAGCTCCAGCCCGTAACCGGCGAGTTCGTGAACATCGCAGACCTGTACAAGAACTGAGGTCGGCCGATGGAATGGGTACTCTTTGCGGTGTTAGGCCTCGCGGCCGGTGTCGCATACGGCGGGATCGGTCTCGCGGTCGTCGCGACGAAGCGAGGCACCGGCGTCGTCAACCTCGCACAAGGGGCAGTGGCGATGTGGGGCGCGTACGTCTACTACGCGATGCGTGAGACGGGCACGCTCCACCTGCCGATCGTCGGCATCCCCAGCACGATCGAAACCGGGGGGCCGGCGAGTGCCCCGGTCGCTATCGCCGCCGGAGTGCTGTCGTCGGTACTGCTGTCTCTGCTGGCATATCTGCTCGTATTTCGGCCGCTGCGCAACGCGCCTCAGCTCGCCAGCGTGGTTGCATCGATCGGAATCATGACGGTGATCCAGTCGATCGTGGCCATTCAATTCGGCACGGGTCAGGTCACTGTGCCGTCATGGTTCAGCACTAATACGATCACGATCGCCGGTCAGACCGTGCCAGTGAATATCGTCGAGGCGGTGCTTGTCTTCGCGGTGATGGTCGTCGCGGTCTGGGCCTACCTACGGTTCGCGCGTCAAGGAATCGCACTCGCCGCCTACGCGGACAACACCCGAGCGGTCACCCTGATGGGCTACTCGGCCGACCTGCTGGCCCTTCGAGCATGGGCTATGTCGGGCCTCATCGCGGGAATCATCGGCGTCACCGTTGCACCGCTCGTTCCGCTCAACCCCATCACGATGACGCTGTACATCGTGCCGGCGCTCGCCGCAGCTCTGCTTGCCCGCTTCAGGTCGGTGATCATCGTCGCCGTCGCAGGACTCGGAATCAGCGTGTTGCAGTCCTTCGTCACGTACCTCAAAACGATGCCCTGGTATCCTCCTTGGCTGCAGGTCGGCGCAGAGGACCTGATACCGTTGCTGCTCATCATCGGTGTGCTGATCTTCAGCCCCGCATCTCTCGGCGGCGGCCGCGGCGCTGCCGCCGCGGGGCGACTCCCCGCTGCGCGGCGACCCACGTCGGTGCGTGGGCCGGTCATCGTGGTCATCGTGGCGACCGGAATCTGCCTTCTGCTTTTCAACGGCGTCTACCGCTTCGCCTTCGCCCAGTCCCTGATAGCCGCACTCCTGATCCTCTCGGTGGTCATCCTCACCGGCTACGCGGGTCAGATCTCGCTCGCCCCGGTGGCAATCGCCGGCGCGGCCGGACTGCTCGTAGCGCGGCTGACGATCGACGCCGGACTTCCGTTCCCGGTGGCCGCGGTCGTCTCGGTGTTGATCGCAGCAGCCTTGGGCATGTTCGTCGCTCTCCCCGCCCTGCGAGCCGTGGGGATACAGCTGGCGGTGGTGACTCTCGCGCTCGCCGTCGCGGCGCAGTCCGTTCTCTTCTCTAATCCGGCGCTCAACCCGGCCGCGCTCGGCAACCTGCCCCCGGCGCGCCTTTTCGGCATCGACCTCAGCGTCCGAGCGGGGTCGGACATCGCCCGCACCCCGTTCATCCTGCTGTGTTGCGGCGTGCTCATCGTCGCGCTCATGGTGGTCGCGCGCGTAGCAGGGGGCCGCACCGGCGTACGGCTCCTCGCCATCCGCTCCAATGAGCGCGCGGCGGCATCGGTGGGCGTCGGCATTGTAGAGACGAAGGCGTTGGTCTTCGCCTTTTCTTCGGTACTCGCGGCGACCGCCGGTGTGCTGATGACATATGGTGTCGGGCAATTCTCGAGTGCCTCCTTCGACGTGCTCGCGCTTGGCCTTCCCCTGCTCGCGTTCGCGTATCTCGGCGGCATCACGAGCCTGTACGGGGCCCTGGTGGGTGCCTTGATGGTGCCCGGAGGAGTCACCTACGTTCTCATCAGCGGATGGTTCCAAGACCCGGGTTCGTGGTATCTGCTCTTCTCGGGAGTCGCGCTCATTCTTACTGCCGTTCTGAATCCCGAAGGCATCGCAGGCGCGACGTCGAAGTTGGTCTCGGGCCTTCAGTTGCGGCGCAGTCGTCGACACCCGGCCGAAAACCGGGTCGAGCCGCTCGTGAATTCCGATCGTGTGGAGGTGACGCGTGTTTGACGCCGGGAACAGCCTTGACGCCGGGAACAGCCTTGACGCGGTCGCCGGAACAGGTCTGACGGTTCGCGCGGCTACCGTGCGGTACGGCGGGGTCGTCGCGGTCAGCGATGTCGACCTTGACGTGGCACCGGGAGAGATCGTCGGTCTGATCGGTCCGAACGGGGCAGGAAAAACGAGCTTCATCGACGGGGTTCTCGGCTTCACTCCCCGCTCAGGCGAGGTCATGATCGACGGGCGCGACATCAGCCGATCCCGTCCGCACCGCGTCGCGCGCCTGGGCCTCGAACGCACGTGGCAGAGTCCCGATCTGTTCGGCGACCTGACGGTCGGCGAGAACATCGACGTCGGGAATCGGCCCGGTCGCCCTGTGCGCACGCTTTTGGCCGATGTGTTCACACGTCGACGTCCGATAGAGGTTCCTGCGGGCATCCTGAACGACTTCGAACTCGATGGCCGAATGGATGCGGTGCCCTCGACTCTCTCGCTCGGTCAGCAAAAGCTTCTGGGCGTAGCCCGGGCGCTCATCAGCAATCCGTCTGTGCTCCTCCTCGACGAGCCCGCCGCAGGATTGGACTCCACGGAGAGTCAGCATCTCGGCCGCCATCTGCGCACGCTCGCCGACCGCGGCTTGGGGATGCTGTTGGTGGACCACGACATGGATCTCGTCTTCGGCATCTGCGACCGAGTAGTGGTGCTGGAGTTCGGTCGAGTGATCGCCACCGGCACCCCGTCGGAGGTGCGATCGTCGCCCGCGGTGATGGCAGCATACCTGGGCGCGCCCGACGTTGCAGAAACGTTGCACTCATCAACGAACGCGGGAGGTACAGCATGACGACTCATGTTCTGGAAGTCGACCAGCTGGTCGGCGGCTACCGCGGCGTCGAGGTGGTGCGCGACATCTCTTTCGAGGTGTCAGAGGGAGAGGTCGTCGCTCTGCTCGGGCCCAACGGCTCTGGAAAGACGACAACGCTGCTCACGATCGCCGGGTTGATCCGCCCCATTGGCGGTACGGTGCGGGTGCTTGGCCGGCCGATCGGACGCGAGGCGACGAGCCGCATTGCTCGACGCGGGATGGTGATGGTGCCGGATGATCGGGGGCTCTTCGGCGAGTTGAGTGTCGCCGACACGCTTCGGGTCGCTCAGCGATCGCGGGTCGGAAAGACAGACGACGTCGTCGAGCTTCTGCCGGCGCTTCGGCCCCTCTGGCGTCGCAAAGTGGCTCTGCTGTCTGGCGGCGAGCAGCAGATGGTCGCGCTCGCCGCGGCATTGGTTCGCCGGCCGCGTCTGCTGATGCTCGACGAGATGAGTCTCGGCCTCGCGCCGCAGATCGTGACGGGTCTGCTCGCCGCGGTGCGGAGCATGGCTGACCGAGACGGCACGGGCGTGCTGCTCGTCGAGCAACACGCCCGTGTGGCGCTCGGTGCGTCAGACTGTGCGATCGTCTTGCGGCACGGGGAGATCGCTCTGGCGGGGGGCTCCGATGACGTTGGCGTGCGACTCGAAGCCGGCGAGAGCTCGTATCTGGGCGGCTCAGCTGAGGCCGCGGCGAAAAGCTCATCGGTGAAGAACCTCAGCTGAAGACGGTGGGGTGTTTCTCGAGCTCGAGGCGGGTGCGCCGGATGTGCGTAACGAGCAGGCGCTCGGCATCGTCGGCATCGCGGCGCCGAATGCTATCAACGAGAAGCGTGTGCTCCAGATCGTTGGGCCCGCGGCCGTCGATGCCGACGATCGCCGAGTAGACGCGACGATAATGCTGTGTGGTATTCCACAGCCGATGAATGATGTCGGCGAGCGACTGCATCGAGGCGCCCGAATAGTTGGTGAGGTGAAACTCACGGTCGAGTCGCATGAACTCACCGACGGCTGTGGTGTTTTGCATCTCGACCGCGAGGCCGGCGAGGCCGGGGTCATCGGCCGGGTCGTACTCGCCGCGGGTGAGACGGGCGAGGTCGGCGCACCGATCGCGGTACTGATCGCCGACGGTGACTCGGATGCCGACATCGACCGACTGCTCGGCAGCAGTACCAGCGCAGAGACCGAGACGCGTGATCCGGACTCTGCGGCCCCTGTCGTAGAAGCTTCGTCTATCGTCTCGGCCGCTGCTGAGGTGCAATCCCATGGCATCACTGCCGCTCCTTCCGCACGTACGTCGGCCGAGTCTTTTGTCACCGCGCGCCAATTCATGAGCCCCCTCGCCCGCAAGCTCGCCCGTGAGCGCGGAGTCGACCTCAGCGCCGTCACCGGAACCGGGCCGGGCGGCCGCATCGTGCGCCGCGACATCGACAACCACCTGGAATCGGCGACACCTGTCTCACCGACCACTCCGGCTGAAAGGTCGTTGCAGCCGTCTCCTTCGGTGCCCGTCGCCGTTCAGGTCACCCCGTCTCCGACCGACCCGGGCTATACACTGTTGCCGCACACCGGCATGCGCCGAGCGATCGCCCGTCGGCTGACCGAGAGTAAATCGACGGTTCCACATTTCTATCTCACTGCCGATTGCGAAGTCGACGACCTGCTCGCCTTGAGAACACAAATCAACGAATCGTCACCGATCAGAATCTCGGTGAACGATCTCGTGGTTAAGGCCGCCGCAGCAGCGTTCGCTGACGTGCCGGCGGCCAATGTCACGTGGGCCAAAGACGGCCTGCACCGTTTCAACACTGTTGACATCGCGGTCGCGGTCGCCGTCGAGGGTGGCCTGCTCACCCCTGTGGTGCGTGACATCGGCTCGAAGAGCCTCTCGGCGGTGAGCGCCGCCGTCTCTGAGCTCGCGCAAAAGGCGAAAGGTAAGCGCCTGACACAAGACGAGCTTGAGGGAGGCAGTTTCTCGATCTCGAACCTCGGAATGTATGGCACCACCGAGTTCTCGGCGATTCTCAACCAGCCACAATCGGGAATCCTCGCGGTCGACGCCGTTCGCGCACTGCCGGTGGTCATTGATGGTGAACTCGCAGTGGGCAACGTGATGACCTGCACGCTCTCCGTCGATCACCGCTCCATCGACGGCGCCCTCGCCGCTCAATGGCTCGCCGCATTCACTAACCGAATCGAACATCCGCTCGGCATCCTCATCTGAACCCCCGTTCGCGAGCACAGCTCGATCACATCCCAATGGAGACGCAATGACCCAAGTCACTCAAGAATCGCTCATCAGGTCGCTCGGTATCACCGTGCCCACCGGTCTGTGGATCGGCGGCCGTGAACGCCCCGCGGCCGATGCCTCGACGTTCGACGTCATCGACCCCGCCACAGCCCAGCCCGTCGCTACCGTGAGTTCAGCAACCGTCGATGACGCTCTGCTGGCACTCGACGCGGCAGAACAGGTCGCGGTCGGGTGGCGATCGACGCCTCCGCGGGTGAAAAGCGAGATCTTGCGCACAGCATTCGAGCTGATGATCGAACGGCGCGAAGCGTTGGCCGCACTGATCACCCTGGAGAATGGCAAAGCGCTGGCCGACGCCCGCGCCGAGGTCACCTATGCCGCCGAGTTCTTTCGGTGGTACGCGGAAGAGGCAGTACGCCTTCAGGGCACCCTCGAAACCGCGCCCGGCGGAGCGAACCGCATTCTCGTCATCCGCCAACCCGTGGGAGTGTGCCTGCTGATCACGCCGTGGAACTTTCCTGCTGCAATGGCGACCCGCAAGATCGCCCCGGCGTTGGCGGCAGGATGCACGATCATTCTCAAACCCGCCTCCGAAACCCCGCTGACCGCCCTTGCTATGGTCGCGATCCTCGAAGAAGCGGGCCTACCCGCCGGTGTGGTGAACGTCATCCCTTCGCGCCGCTCGGGCGCTGTAACTTCGTCCCTCCTGGCCGACCCGCGCATCCGAAAAATCTCGTTCACCGGCTCCACCGAAGTCGGCCGCGTGCTCCTCAGCGAAGCGGCCAAAACGGTCGTGAACGTATCGATGGAACTCGGCGGCAACGCCCCGTTTCTGGTACTCGAGAAGGCAGACGTCGACGCCGCTGTGGCCGGCGCGATGATCGCGAAACTCCGAAACGGCGGAGAAGCGTGCACCGCCGCCAACCGTTTTTACGTGCATTCTTCGGTCGCCGACGAGTTTTCATCGAAGTTCGCCGATGCTTTCAGGTCGCTGACGGTTGGCGCGGGGCTGGATGAGAGCAATCAGATCGGCCCGCTGGTCAACGAAGAAGCTCGTCAGAAAGTCAGGGGCCTTGTCGACGGCGCGATCGCCCAAGGCGCTCAGGCGATTGTCGGCGGCAACCCCCTCGACGGCGAGGGCTACTTCTACGCACCCACCGTGCTGATGAATGTTCGGCCGGACTCCCAGATTCTGAGCGAAGAGATCTTCGGCCCAGTCGCCCCGATCGTGATCTTCGATCACGTCGACGACGCTGTGCGCATGGCCAACAACACAGAATTCGGCCTCGTCGCCTACGTCTACACCACCGACCTCGCCGAAGGCCTTCGCGTTAGCGAAGCCATCGAAGCCGGAATGATCGGCCTGAACCGCGCCATCGTCTCCGACCCTGCAGCATCATTCGGTGGCGTAAAACAATCAGGAATCGGCCGCGAAGGCGGCCACGACGGCGTACTCGACTACACGGAGAGCAAATACATCGCCGTCACGTGGTGATGGCACCCGGCCGCGATGCTCTGCCTCGCCGGAGCCGTCCTCGTCGAGCAATACGATGAATGGGAGGCCGGCGAACGCCGCTACTTCTCTGAGGCCTCAATGAAACAACTCAACGCCGTCACGAACGAAGTCGAGGAGGTGGTTGTTATCCCAGAACTGGCTGCCGCGACCACTCTGCTGTGGTGAAGAGGGCCTGCACGAGCGGTTCGCATTCGTCGACTCTTCAGGCAGCGATGTGGTCCAGATGCGTTTTCGACAGTGAGCGGTTTTGCGCGAGCACGAATACGATATTTGTCCCGTCAACGCCCGCCGTCTCGAACCCGAGCCGACGGGCTAGAACTCTTGAACGAGTGTTGCGACGGTTGATGACGGCTGTGACGGTCTTCGCCCCGACAACGAAGAAGGCGAACTCGATGAGCGCTTCGGCTGCCTCGGTCGCGTAACCGCGACCACCGTGGGCGGGGTCGATGATCCAGCCCATTTCGACCGAGCGGGCATCCGGAGTCACGTCTCGCAGAACCATCGACACATCGCCGATGAGTTGGCCCTCGCGTTCGATCGCTAATGCCATGAAGTCGTTCGATTGCCACAGTCGGGTGTGCCGAGTGCGGTCGCGCAAGTGCTGAAGCGACGCCGCCTGAGAGCGTTCTGGCCACGGCAGGTAGGCGAGGACTCGACGATCCAATTGCAATGCGAACCACGCCTGCGCGTCGGTGAGGCGGTGCGGGCGCAGAGTGAGTCGCTGGGTCAAGATGACCGGGGCATCTATAGGCGCTTCGGTGCGAGGGCCACGCATCAGCCGAGGCCGCCGTATTACGGAACGCATTCGAATCAACATGCCTGCGACGCTAGACCGACGAGCAATGCGTTCTGTTTGAAAAAATATGAACCGCGTGTGAATCGCGGGCAGCTGGGCAAACGTCGAGGTCGACGAGCTAAGAAGGTTGGGTGCCGACTTTGTCTTCTCGCCCTGCCGACCCGATTCTCGACTCGCATCGGCGTCGCGCTTTGCTCGCTAAGTTGCCCCGAATTCAGCGCGCCGACGGATCACCCATCAGAATCCTGCTCGTCGACGACGAAACCGCACTGACCAGCCTGGTCAGTCTCGCGCTCGGTTACGAAGGGTGGATGGTCGAGGTGGCCCACAACGGAAGTGATGCGCTCACTCGGTACCAGGTCGCGCGGCCAGATGCCCTCGTACTCGACATCATGCTTCCCGACATCGACGGCCTCAGCGTTCTGCGACAAATCAGGGAGCTCGACCTTGTGACTCCAGCATTGTTCCTGACCGCGCGTGACTCGGTCGATGACCGCATCGTCGGCCTCACCGCCGGCGGCGACGACTACATGACGAAGCCATTCAGCCTCGAGGAGTTGGTTGCGCGCTTGCGCGGCATGCTGCGGCGG
Source organism: Subtercola sp. (assembly GCA_025463745.1). Lineage (GTDB taxonomy): Bacteria > Actinomycetota > Actinomycetes > Actinomycetales > Microbacteriaceae > Subtercola. Next base: position 51,071 of record JAODBB010000001.1, on the reverse strand, counting down.
GCGGTTCAGACCTCGCCCGAGGAGAACTCGATGATCACCCTCGGCGATCTGACGCTCGATGAAAGCAGCTATCTCGTCAGGCGGGCGGGTTCGCTGATTTCCCTGACCACTACCGAATTCGAGCTTCTGCGCTTTTTTATGCGAAACCCGGTGAGAGTGCTCACACGAGCGCAGATTCTCGATCAGGTTTGGAACTACGACTTCGCCGGCCGCGCAAGCATCGTCGACCTTTACGTCTCTTATCTGCGTAAGAAGATCGATTCAGGCAACGTACCGATGATCCATACGGTTCGGGGGGTCGGGTATGTCTTGAGGCCGGTCGAGTGAGTGCAAGCCAGGGCCGAGATGGTCGTATCTCCCGGCTTACGCACCCCGCCGGCTGGCAACTCGGGCGTCAGCTCGTCGTCGGTATCACGAGCGTGGTCGCGCTGGTGCTGTTGATCGTTGGTGTCATTAGTGTTGCGAGCATCCAATCGTCAACGATGACAGCGGCTGGAGCACAACTCTCGTCATCGATGTCCGATTTCAGTCACGCCGTGGACAAATACTCTGACGCTCACACAGATGAGGGCACCGTGACTCTGGGGACAAACGGGCTGAGCAAGCCGTTGACCGAGTTCGTTGGGCACTCCACAGGAACACTGATCGCGATGGTGCGCGGTGGCGTGGTCGTCGATTCTGCGACCTTCAATGATGGGCTGGCGGTCACGGCGTCGACCGATGTCGTGAATAGTCTGACAGCGGTCGCCGCAGAAACGGCGGCGCAGCGGTCTGCGACCGGCACGTCTCCGACCGCTTCGACTGCGAAACCGGCCGCATCCGATGAGCAAACGACGACAAACGTTCCCCAGACGATCCAGCTGCCGGGACTCGGCAACTACCTCATATCCGTCGAGATGCACAGTACGTATTTGCTCATCGCCGGTGTGTCACTCGCACCCTCCCAGTCAGCGGTCGGAGGCGAGACACTCACTTTAGCGCTGCTCGCTGCCGCTGTCCTCCTGCTTACCATCATCGGAATCGTCGTCGTCGTGCGCTTGGCGCTTCGTCCGCTGGCCCGCGTCGTCGAGACAGCAGTGGTGGTTACGACGTTGAAACTCGACTCTGGTGAGGCAGCCATCGCGAGCAGAGTTCCCCCCGGCGACACCGACCCGCGAACAGAGATCGGCAAGGTCGGAGACGCTCTGAACCGGATGCTCGACCACGTCGAAAGTGCTCTGGGGGTTCGGGCGGCAACCGACCAGCGCATGCGCCGGTTCGTGACCGATGCCAGCCACGAGCTGCGCACCCCCCTCTCGGCCATCCAGGGGTATGCCGAACTGACGCGGCAAGACAGTGAGATTCTGCCGCAGATGACCGAATACGCTCTCGCCCGCATCGAGGCGGAGTCGCTTCGGATGAGTTCCCTCGTCGACGAGCTGCTGCTATTGGCCCGCATCGACGAAGGACAAGACTTGCAAACCGAGGAGGTCGACCTCGCCGATGTGGTGACGAACGCAGTGAACGATGCCAACGCTGCGGCGTCGGGGCACCGATGGGTCACCGAAGTTCCCCACGCTGACGCGCTGGTCGTCGGCGATCAGGAACGGCTGTACCAGCTGTTCGCGAACCTGCTCGCGAACGCGCACCTGCACACCCCGGCGCAAACGACAATCTGCACTACCGTACGGGTACTGGGGCGGGCCATCGAGGTCACGGTCGAAGACGATGGCCCGGGAATTCCAGACGATCTCGTGCCGACCCTCTTCGAGCGTTTCACCCGTGGCGACGCGTCGAGAGCCCGAGGTTCAGGCGCTGGCACCGGGCTTGGATTGGCCATCGTGTTGTCTATCGTCGAGGCCCACAACGGAACAATCACCGTGCAGTCAAACGCGCGCGGCACTCGCTTCACCGTGGCTCTGCCGACGGTGGCCCCTGCACGTGCACCCGAGCAGAATACTTCGCTCCCTCACAGCGCTATCGCGCACGGCGCAGGCACCCGGCACCCCGGCCGAGATGAAGAAGTCGTCGCATGAGTGCGATGACAGGCTTCGCCACCGCGCCTGACCGTCCACTCGTGCAGCGGGCAGGCGGAGATCCGCGCCTACCGCGACGCCGAGTCCGCCCCGCCCTCGCCGCATTGCTACTGTCCACCGCGGTTCTCTACGGCTGGAACATCGCCAACAGTGGCCTCAGCGACTACTACGCAACGGCCGCGAAGAGCATGTCGGTCAGTTGGCGTGCCTTCTTCTATGGAGCGTTCGACCCGTCGGGCACGGTGACGATCGACAAGCTGGCGGGATTCCTCGTTCCCCAGGCGCTTTCAGCACGTCTTTTCGGCTTCAGCCCGTTCGCCCTGGCGCTGCCCCAGGTGATCGAAGGCGTCGTGACAGTGGGCGCAACCTATTTCATCGTTTCGACATGGCTCGGGCGCCGCCTGGGTCTGCTGGCCGGAGCCATCATGGCTTTCACTCCTCTGCTGGTGTCGATGTTCTCACACGCGATGGAAGACGGCATGCTTACGATGTGCACGACGCTCGCTGTGTTGGCGTGGCAGCGGTCTGTCGTCACCGGGAACGCCCGGTTTCTGTATCTCGCGGCCGCGTTCGTCGGCATCGGCTTTCAGGCGAAGATGATGCAGTCCTGGCTCGTGCTTCCGCCTCTCTTCGCGTTGTACTTCCTGCTCGCACCGCATCGCCTGCGAGCCCGCCTGCGCGCTCTCCTGATCGCCGGCGCGGTCGTATTGATTGTCTCGGTGTTGTGGATGACCGTGATTCAACTCGTTCCCGCCGGCTCCCGCCCCTACATCGACGGCACCTCGAATGACAACATTTTCTCAATGGTCTTCGGCTACAACGGCCTGAACCGCTTCTCACCCGGGCTGGTTCCAGGCGCAATCGGCATCGAGACTGTTGCCAACAGCGACCCCAGCGGCGTCTCAGTAGCGGGCAACGGCCTCGCTGCACTCGCGATCAACCACACCCCGCTCAAGTTCGTACTGCCCGTCTACGCCACCCAGATTGGCTGGCTGTTGCCGCTAGCTGCTGCCGGAGCAATTCTCGGGGGATTTGAGCTGCATCGACACCGCGGGCGGTCGGTTCCCCGCGTACTTCGAGCACGGGGTGTCGAGGCAATGTGGGCGCTCGGACTTTCCCAGCTCATCGTCACCGGTGGTGTAGTCAGCATCATCACATTGCCCCACACCGCCTACCTGGCGAGCCTCGCGCTGCCGCTCGTGCTTCTGAACCTGGTGGGCATCCTGCTCCTCGCTCGCGCAGCCCACAGTTCGTCTCGGAGCATGAGGCTCGCGCTGCCGCTGACCATCACGGCCGAAACGGTCTTCATCGTCGCATTGTTGAGCACTTACCTTCCGGGGTCGTCCATTCTCCTCGGCGCGGTTGGTGTCGGCGGTCTCATCGCCGCCGCCGTGACATTCCGGTCGGCACTCTCTCCAGACGCCCTGGATGCCCGTCGGCGCGTCTTCGTCGCCGCATCCCTCGCACTCGCAGTCACACTCGCCGCGCCTATCACATGGTCGCTCTCAACAATCGTGCCAGGCTGGAACGGCTCGCCTAACGACGCCTACGCTGGCCCGGCGACGACTACGTTCGCCGAAAAACTGCAACAACGTAACCCCAGCTACGGAATCGGTTTGAACTCGAACAGGCAATCGATCGACACCGCCGCAGACGAAGGTGCTATCTACGCCTTCGCCCGCACCGAGCCGACACGGCGCATGTATGCCCTCGTTACCGACAGCTGGCGCAGCGCCGCCCCGCTCATCCTGAACGGAGCAGTCGACGTAATGCCGGTCGGCGGCTACACTGGTCGGCTCGATGCTCTCGCGCTCGATCGAGTGCAATTGCTGGTTTCGGCTGGCGACCTCAGGTATGTGCTGCTGACCGGGGCTGCGTCGAAGAGCGGCACGGTTACGCCCGCAGTCACCGCCCTCGGCCACTGGGTGAGACAGAACTGCACCACCGTCGACCCGGCACTGTACGACTCAGATACGTCGACGCCCGCACCATGGACGTTGCAGACCGACGAGCTTTTCGACTGCCAGGTCTCCGCCGCACACAATATCCAGAGCACCTCGCGCGCGGAGATCATCAATCGCATCAGCCGCTGACCGTGGCGACGTCTTTTCTTCCGTCGTCATGAACATGGCGCCCGACACGGACACTCGCGAGACGTGACCGGTCCGCTCGAGGCCCTGTGCAACTATTGGATAGAAAAATGGCTGTACGGTCATACACCCGTGTCGAGGGGAATGAGCAGATCGTGAGCGCTGAAACTGGAGCATCGCCCGAGCCCGAGCCCGAGCCCGAGCCCGAGCCCGCCCGCACGCCTCGCCGGAGCCGGTCCGCGCCTACCATCTACGACATTGCGAAAGCGGCCGACGTGAGTCCGTCGACCGTCTCGAGGGCGTTGAACAAGCCGGGGCGAATCAACTTCAAGACAGAACAGCGTGTTCAGGCGGCTGCCAAGGAATTGAATTACCGGCATAATCCGATGGCGCGCGCCCTGCCCACTGGTCGGATGCAGACGCTCGGGCTGCTCATCGCCGATATTACGAACCCGATGTTCTTCAACGTGGTGCGGGGAGCCCAGCGCGAGGCCTTCCAACGTGGTTACACACTTGTTCTCGCCGATTCGCAAGAGTCGGATCTTCGCGAGGCAGAGGCGGCCGAGCGGGTTGCTCCCTTCGTCGACGGCCTGATTCTCGTCACCACCCGGCTTAATGACGACCAGATCCGGAAACTGGCCGAATGGAAACCTCTGGTCGTCATCAACCGCAAGGTCGACGGCGTCGACGGCGTCCTGCCCGACATAACACCTGGCGTTGACGAGGCGCTCGTGCACCTGTCGGGCCTGGGCCACCAGTCACTCGCCTTCCTGTCGGGCCCCGCGAACTCGTGGATGAGCCGCGCCCGCAGGGAGACTCTTTTCCGCAATGCTCCCGAACACGGCATGGCCATCGTCGAGATCGGCCCAGGTGTACCGACGCTTGAAGGAGGAAGGGAGGTCCTGACTCAGGTACTCGCCTCCGGAGCCACTGCGGTTCTTGCCTACAATGACCTGATGGCGATCGGTCTGATGCGCGCCGCGCAGCAGCACGGGCTCGTCGTGCCTGACCGGCTGAGCATCATTGGTTTTGACGACATCTTCGGGTCAGACTTCACCTCGCCGCCGTTGAGCACGATCCGTACCCCACTGGATCGGATCGGAGAACGCGCAGTTTGGCGCGCTTTGGAACTGGTCGAGGGCAGAGAGGGGTCTCCACCCCCCGAACGGCACGAGCTCGCACTCGCCACTGAGTTGGTCGTACGCGGTTCGACCGGTCTCGCGTCGCGCGTCTTCATCTGACGCTGAGGTATCTCTCCCCGCACCTTCATTTGGCAACCGATTGACAAACTGCCTGGAGACCACTTTACTTAGGAAAATGCCGAAGACGCTCCGACTCGATCCTGACCGTCTGTTCCCATCGGACCCGGAGACGCGCGCGTGTGCGCGAACGCTGTACAAGATCGTTGCAGACCTGCCCATCGTTTCTCCGCATGGGCATGTCGACCCGTTGATACTCGTCGAGAACACTCCGTTCGCCGATCCTGCGCAGCTATTTCTGCGCTATGACCACTATGTGACGCGGGTACTCCATGCGGCGGGGTTCGGGCTCGGTGAACTCGGCATCCCGACCCTTCTCGGCGGCGACGTTGCCGACCCTCGCGAGGCTTGGCGCATCTTCTGCTCGAACTGGCTACTGTTCGCTGGAACCGCCTCGGGCTATTGGCTGCAACACGAATTCGTCGATTTATTCGGAATCACCGAGCATCCGTGTGAAGATAACGCAGACGCGCTCTACGACCAGATCATCGCAGCGTTGCAAACCGAAGCCTTTCGCCCCAGGGCACTGTTCGAATCATTCGGTATCGACGTGCTCGCGACAACCGACGACCCAATGGATGACCTGGCGGCCCATGCCGCGTTACGAGCCGACCCAAGCTTCACCGGTCGCGTCGTGCCCACCTTCCGCCCTGACAACTATCTCAACCCGGCGACGCCGGGATGGAGCGACCGAGTAGCCGCGCTCGCAGCGTGGAACGGTACGGCAGCAGCCGACTACGACGGCTATCTCGGCGCTCTGGCGGGTCGGCGCCGCTATTTCGTGGAGCACGGCGCCGTTTCGTCCGACCATGGGGTGACGCAGCCGTTCGCCGCCGACCTCTCGCACGAGCGCGCCGCCCAGCTCTTCGCTGAGGCGCTCGCTGGCCGGCTCGACGCGGAAGGCGCACGCATCTTTTCCGGTCACATGCTTCTTGAGTCAGCGCGCATGAGCCTCGAAGACGGGCTGGTGATGACCGTGCATGCCGGGATTGTTCGAAATCACGACTCGGGCACGTTCGAACGATTCGGCCCCGACACCGGTCACGACATTCCGGTCGCGACGAGCTATGTCGAGTCGCTTCGGCCGCTTCTCGAGCGCTACGGAAACGACCCCTCGTTGCACCTCGTGCTCTTCGCTGTCGATGAGACCGTCTATTCGCGCGAATTGGCACCACTGGCCGGCTACTACCCGGCCGTCTACATCGGTGCACCCTGGTGGTTTCTCGACGCACCGGATGCTGTACTCCGGTTTCGCGCAGCGACCACCGAGACCGCGGGCTTCTACCGAGGGTCGGGATTCATCGACGACACGCGCGCGTTCCTCTCCATCCCCGCGCGTCACGACATGTCCCGGCGTCTCGACGCGAGCTTTCTGGCGCGGCTCGTTCGAGAGGGCCGGATCGATCGGCAGAGCGCGGAGCAGATCATCTACGACCTCGTGGCGGTCGTACCACGAAAGGTCTTCAAGCTGTGACGCCCGCATCGACCGGAAAGAACTCCCGGCTTCTCACCCGGGCGGCCTTCGCGACGGCCCACGGGCTGCCTCCGTCTGCGACAGGAATCCGCATCGTGCACCTCGGGCTCGGTGCGTTTCATCGGGCGCACCAGGCGTGGTACACAGCACATGCCGACGACACGTCGGAGTGGGGGATAGCGGCGTTCACCGGGCGCAGCCCGACCGCAGCCGATGAACTCCGCCCCCAGGGCGGACTGTTCACCCTCATCGAGCGTGATGACGCGGCAGACCGGGCGGAGGTGATCGGCAGTATCGTCGAAGCGGTCGACGGCGCCGACCTGGCCCGTTTCGTCGAGCTGCTCAGCGCCCCGAAGACTGCGATCGTCACGATCACGGTGACCGAAGCCGGCTACCGGATGACCGCCGATGGCCTGCCCGACGACAACGATGTCGATCTGCAGGCCGATCGCGAGTGGCTAGCCTCGAACCTGCCCGAGGGGCGTTCTCCCAGCGATTCCGGTCGCCTTCTCCAGAATCTTGCCGACAGGAAGGCTCCCGATCGTGCAAACGACGCTCCGACGACGACGCTCGGCCGGCTTCTTCTCGGCCTCGCGGCTCGTCGCCTGGCGGGAGCCGGCCCGATCGCCGTTGTGCCGTGTGACAACATGCCCTCGAATGGCAGGTTGCTCTCGCGCGTTGTCAGGTTGCTCGCAGCAGAGGTGAGTTCGCCGTTCGCGACGTGGGTGGCCGAGCAGGTCTCGTTCGTCTCAACGTCGGTCGACCGCATTACTCCGCGAATGACGCCGGCAGACCAGCTCATCGCAGAGCGGCTCACCGGCTGGCACGACAACGCCCCTGTCGTGACTGAGCCGTTCAGCGATTGGGTTCTGAGCGGTGAGTTTCCCGCCGGCCGGCCGGCCTGGGAGCGGGCGGGCGCGCGATTCGTCGATGACATCGAACCGTTCGAGAACCGCAAACTCTGGCTGCTGAACGGTGCCCACAGCTTATTGGCGTACGCAGGTTTATTGCGGGGGCATGGCACGGTCGCCGAGGCGATGGCCGACGAAACCTGCCGCGGTTGGGTGACAGGCTTCTGGAACGAAGCCGCACGGCGACTTTCCGCAGAGCAACTCGATCTCGACGACTACCGCGAGGCCCTGCTACGCCGATTTTCCAACACCCGCATCGAACACCGACTCTCGCAGATCTCTGCAGAGGGCGTACTGAAGCTGCGGGTGCGCATTGTGCCGACCTTGCTGGCCGAACGGGCCGCCGGGAGGGACGGGGCGGCGTGCGTACGAGTCATCGGCTCGTGGGCCGCCCTGGTGCTCTCAGGCGCCGAGCTCGTCGACAGCGCTGGCAAAGCCGTCTCGCGGGCGGTTTCGAGCGATCAGCCTGTGGCGGCATTGCTCGCCGTGATCGACCCTCGGCTTGCCGATGACGAGAACGTACTCGCCGCGGTCTCGGCCGTGGTCGCCGAACACGCAGCGCCTCACGCGCGCTAGATCCAGCATTGATAAAGAGGAAGAAAAATGAGAATCGACAGAGCAGAAGTCATCGTCACGAGTCCCGACCGCAATTTCGTCACGCTCAAACTCACGACAGATGACGGCCTGATCGGACTCGGTGACGCGACGTTGAACGGGCGTGAGCTCGCCGTTGTCGCCTACCTGCACGAGCACGTCGTTCCGCTGCTCATCGGAATCGATGCCCACAAGATCGAAGACACCTGGCAATTCCTCTACCGCAGCGCCTACTGGCGCCGAGGACCGGTGACCATGGCCGCCATCGCGGCGGTCGACGTCGCGCTGTGGGACATCAAGGCCAAGGCCGCAGGAATGCCCCTCTACCAATTGCTCGGCGGGGCATCCCGCACTGGACTGCTCGCCTACGGCCACGCGTCGGGCAAGTCGACCTCAGAGCTGTTCGACAGCGTGCGCAAACACCAGGCGGAAGGCTACAAGGCCATCCGCATTCAAACCGGAGTGCCGGGCCTGAAATCAATCTACGGAATCGCCTCGAACGCGACGCTCGAGGGAAACGAGGGTAAGCGCTACGACCACGAGCCCGCTCAGCGCGGGGCATTCCCCGCCGAAGAAGACTGGGATACTCGCAGCTATCTTCGTCACGTGCCGACCGTCTTCGAAGCGGTGCGCAATGAATTCGGCCCCGAGATTCCACTGCTGCACGATGGCCACCACCGTATGACGCCAATCCAGGCGGCCAAGCTCGGCAAGTCACTCGAGCCCTACGATCTCTTCTGGCTCGAGGACTGCACCCCCGCAGAGAATCAGGAAGCGCTTCGCCTCGTGCGCCAGCACACTACCACGCCCCTGGCAATCGGAGAGGTATTCAATACCGTCTGGGACTACCAGCAGCTCATCCGTGAGCAATTGTTCGATTACGTCCGCAGTGCCGTCACGCACACCGGCGGGATAAGCGCGCTGAAAAAGATTCTCGAATATGCCGCCCAGTACCAGGTCAAGTCCGGCATGCACGGACCAACCGATATCTCTCCCGTTGGAATGGCTGCGGCCATGCATCTCGGCCTCGCCATCCACAACTTCGGCATTCAGGAGTACATGCAGCACGGCGAGAAGACGAACGCCGTGTTCTCACAGTCGTTCACCTGGAACGACGGCATGCTGCATCCTGGCAACAAGCCCGGCCTCGGAGTCGAGCTCGATGTCGACGAAGCCGGCCGCTACCCGTACGAAACGGCCTATCTGCCCTACAATCGCCTGGCAGATGGCACCGTTCACGATTGGTGAACAATCTCCGATTCGCCGGCTCGGCCACTTCATGTCGGCCGCAGTGCTCACCTCGCAACTACACGTCATTCGCTGTCGGATTCACCCTCTATCTCAGAGTGCCCACCTGACTGCGGATCACGTCCATCGTTTGCATGACGTCGATCGCTAACGCGAGCGGATGCAGCGGAGAGTCGGTCAGTCCATCTGCCACATGCTGGGCGACTGCGGCCGCTTCCCACGCGATGCCGTCGCGGAACTCCAGGCCGGTGTCGTTGCCGAACGAGAGGCGCACGTCTCCTTTGCCGGGTGCCACCAGGTCAAAGCCCGCCGGTACGACGAACCAGGGGTTGACCTCTATGCGGGCATCGCTTCCGCTGATGCTCGCGCGGGCCGGCGTGAAGGCGAGCAGGTTCGTGCTGAGCACCGCTTGCGCTATGCCTCCGTAGCCGAGCACGATCGCCGTCTGCTGATCGACTCCGGTCTCGGTGAGGCTTCCGATCGCCGTGATCTCGGTCGGCGTGCCGAGCCAAAGATGACTGAACCACAGCGGATAGATGCCGAGATCGAGCAACGATCCGCCCCCCAGGTCGGGGTTGTAGATACGGCCAGCAGGATCGGTCGAGCCTTTGGTGCCGAAGTCGGCGAGCACAAGCGAAAGCTCGCCGAGCACGCCGTCGGCTTTCAACTGCAGCATGACGTCGGTCTGTGGAATATACCGTGACCACATTCCCTCCATAGCGAAGACGCCCGCGAAACGGGCTGCATCACGGATCTCCCGGCCTTCTGCGGCCGTGAGCGCAATTGGCTTTTCGATCAGTACGTGCTTGCCGGCAGAGATCGCGAGCAGAGCGAGCCGCTTGTGCTCGCTGTGCGGAGCGGCGATGTAGATGATGTCGACTGCCGGGTCATCGACCAATTGGCGGTGGTCGGCGTAGGCCCGCGGAATGCAGTTGCGTTCGGCGAACGCCTGAGCGCGCTGGAGCGATCGGCCGGCGACGGCCACAGCGCGCTGGTCTGTGTGCGTGTGGATCGCGTGCACGAAGTCTTTGGCGATGTCGCCGGGAGCCAGAATGCCCCAGTTGAGCCTCGCACCGCCGCGGAGCGGGTGCGTGTGAGGGCGAGGGAGTGAAGTGGGAAAAGTGGTCACTTCGCCGAAGGTACAGTATGTCTTTACAAATCGCAATCAATCAAGGCATGGTGCATGAATGACTGATAACGAACGCTCCGAGGCGATCGACGACGCCGCGAGCGTCAGCTATCAGCCACCTCGGATCGGTCGAGAACGTCGTGGTCGCCGGCGAGAACCGCATCAAATCGAACGGGTGCACCCAGCCGCTGCGCTATGTAGACCGACTTCACGAGCGCAAGGGCCTGAGCCCCTTGTGTCAGACCGACCTGAGGACGTCGCCCAGCGGTGATGCTGTCGACGACGTCGCGGTACTGGCGAGCGTGAACCAATTCCGGAAGTGCGGGCGAACCGAATGCGCCGGATCGCTGCGACTGATCTGCCGCTGACGGCGCCACGCGCACCACGTTCGCACCCGTGGCGTCTGTCACGACGAGTTCATCGTCGCTCAGCTGCGCACTCGCACGTGTGCCGCTGATTCTGATCCCGGTCGGATAACCCGGGTTTGCAGCCGTCGTCGCTAAGACGGTGCCAATCGCGCCCGATGCGAATCGCAGCACAGCGCCCGCAGTGTCTTCAGCTTCGATGTCGCGGTGCGGAGATGTCGCCGTCATCCCATACACCTCGATCGGCGGGCCAAGCAGAGCGATCAGGAGGTCGGCATAATGCACTCCCTGGTTCAGCAGTGCACCGCCTCCGTCGCCGGCCCAGGTACCCCGCCACGGCCTCGAACTGTAGTACTCGTCACTTCTCCACCACGGCATGACCACGGAAGCCGACGTCACGTCGCCGAGCCTGCCCCGATCGAGCCAGCCACGTAACGCGAGTGTGGCCGGCGCGAATCGTCGCTGACTCACCACCGAGCTGACCCGGCCTGCCGCCGCGCGGCTGCTCGCTGCTTCGATGAGACGGCGCGCATCTGACAGTCGAGTTGCCACTGGCTTCTCGATAAGTACATGCGCCCCGCAGAGGATCGCTGTGCGGGCCACTTCGAAATGCGTGCCGCTCTCAGTGCAGACGACGACCAGAGCAGAGTCCAGGCGATGCGACGTCTGAGTGAGTTCGCTCGCGATCCAAGGTCGCGTTCCCTGGGCGAGAAGCGCCGCGTCGGCGACAGCGGATGCTCTCCTGTGCGACCGGCTGACGAGCCCGGCAAGGCGCAGCTGCGGGTGGCTCAGTATCGCAGCCACGTGAGCTGCACTGATCTGTCCGCACCCGACGATGATGACATCGATGTTCACCTGTGAACCTCTTTTCGTTTGACCACTAACGCTATATGTGCAAACATTCTCTCATTAGAGCAATATCACGAAAGGAACTGCAATGCCCGAATCCCTTGGCATCGTCATGGTCGGCTGTGGCGGCATCGCCCGCAGCCACGCATTCGCGTTGACGAAAGTCGAGAACGCCCGCCTGATCGCCAGTGTCGATGTCGACGAGGCGGCGGCGATCCGGTTCCGTGACCGGTTCGGCTTCGAGACGTATTCGACCGATCTCGATGAGGTTCTCGCTCGCGACGACGTCGATGCGGTCATCATCACCACCTCGTCGAAGTCGCACGGTCCGCTCATCTTGAAGTCGCTCGAAGCAGGCAAGCACGTGCTCGTACAGAAGCCGATGACGGCTTCTGTGGAGGAGTCGCGTGAAGCGCTCGCACTTGCCGAGCGCAAAGGTCTCAAGCTCATGGTGTCGTTCTTCGAACTCTTCCTCCCACCCGTCGAGCGAGCCCGCGAGATCATCGAAGCCGGATTGATCGGGGATCCGTTCCTCTTCAAGGCGATCATGGCCTGGCACACGCCCGACGTCACTTCGGGCTGGCGGTTCAACCCGGCTCTGGCCGGCGGCGGCGTGATCCTCGACGGCAATGTACATCACGTCGCCAATGCGCTCTACCTCTTGGGTGACCCGAAGATCGAGAGCGTGTACGCCGAGTACGCCGCCCTCACAGCCGACATCGAGGTCGAAGACACCGCGGTCATCCTCATCCGAACCGACAAGGCGATCCTCGAGATCTCTGGCTCGAACAGGTTGCAAGAACCGGGAGGCGCCACGACGGCATTCAAAGACACTTGGCAGGTGTTCGGCACCAAGGGCACGATCCAGTGGGATTCTGCCGCTCGGCCCACCTTCCGAGTGTTCACCAGCGAAGAATCGGCGATGGACCCGCTTCTCGCAAACGGCTGGGTGAGCCCCAAGCTGCCGGTCATGGCTGCCGACCACCGCGAGTTCTCGATGCACATCAACGGCGAAGAAAGCCCCTGGGTGCCGGAGCACCAGCACTTCGTCGACGCCTGCCTCAACGACACTCCCGTGCGCAGCGACGGGCATTTCGGTCTGAAGACGCAGCTCATCCTCGATGCCGCGTACCGCTCTGGTTCGGAGGGACGCAAGCTCACGCTCGAGCAGGCTCAGGAAGCCCGATGACCCGCAGAATCATCGACGCACACGCCCACATCGGGCGCACCATCAGCTCGGATGTCGGTCAAGACGTCGAGACCTGGCTCGGCACGATGAACGCCGCCGGGATCAGTCAGTCGATCCTCTCGGTCGCAGCAGGCGGCCTGCAGGCCGATGGTCTAGTCGACACACGACGGGCGAATGACGTGATCGCGAAAGCGGTCAGTTCGTCGTCCGACAGGTTTCCGATCGGGTTGGCCAGCATCGAGGTGCGTCACGGTGAGGCGGCCCTCGCGGAGGTGTCTCGGGCATTCGATATCGGATTGAGCGGCCTCGCTTTCCATGCCACTTTCGAGGGATTCAGCGTCGATTCGGCGGCGTTCCTCGCCGTGCTCGACCGGATCGGCGATCGCCCTGCGCTCGTGCTCATCCACTCGACTCCCGATGCTAAGGCCAGCCCTCAGGCGATCGGCACAGTCGCGGCCCGCTACCCGCAGCTGGAGATCGTGCTGGGGCATCCCGTGTTCACCGAGGCGCAGCGCGCTGGTGCCGTGGAAGTTCTCGCCGCGCACCCGAACCTGAACCTCGACATCGCCTATCAAGACGACCCGGCCACGACCGAGTACTTCGTGCGGGAACTCGGCGCCGATCGGGTACTGTTCGGCAGTGACGCGCCGTTTTTCGAACCCGGCCGGGTCATCGACTCAATCGAGCGGGCGTCGCTTACAGAGTCCGACCGCGCCGCTATCTTCGCGGGCAACGCTGAGCGCCTGATCGGCGCGGTTCGCTGACCGCTCCCGGTTCTCTGAACGTCGAGTGGGGACACCGATCACGCATCCAGGTGTACGGTGCCCCCACTCGACATCGAGCGGGCTGCAGCGGCGAGCACCTCCGTCACCTCGGCGCCGAAGGCAGCGTCGTACGGGATTGAGGCCGAATTTCCTGTCACGCGCGCGACCAGCAGTTCGAGTACCACCCGGTAGGCGTCAGCTGCCTCGCGGTTCCAGTCGTCTGCGGGGGCGAGAATGTGCCGCCCCGCTGTTCCGAAGAAAACCGTCTCACCGGCGAACGGAGCGCCGGAATCCATCGTGAGCGCCACCGATGAAATGGCACCGCTGTGATGGTGCAACGTCAGCGCGCTCAGGTCGTGAGCTCCCCGGGTTGCGGTGACCGAGCCGATGGCTCCGAGAACGGCGAGCATCAGCGCCACCGCATGGGGCCCGGTATCCCAGAGCGCGCCGACCTCGTGCCGCCAGGCCGTGCCGTGGAACGGATGGCCGGCGTTGTTCAACACCTGCGAAAAGCTCTCTGTGCGGGCAAAATGCCAGCCGCCGGCGCGAACGATCGTGTCGATCTGAGCGGCGGTACTCGGCATCAGAAGCTGGGTGAAGAAGACCGCCGAACTGAGCCCATTGTCGGCCAGGGCGACGGCCAGCTCGCGCGCCTCCGAGGGGTTCGTCGAGACGGGTTTCTCCATCAGCACGTGCTTTCCCGACGCGACCGCGGCCCGCACCAGCTCGGGCTGCGCGCTGGGCGGAACCGCCAGCCCGACGATGTCGATGCTGCCGAAGAACTCACCGAGATCATCGAAGGCCTGAACACCGTGCTCTGCGGCCAGCTGTTCCACAGCCGCCCGCTTGCGCCCGAATACCGAACTGAAGCGCACGACGGGGCTGCTCGCCGCTGCTGGTGCGTGTAGCGCTCGTGCCCAGACGCCGGTTCCGATCAGGCCGAACCGCGGCTGCTCTCGGCCATCGAGAACGCTCAATGGATGAACGGTCGCAGGGTGTCGTGAGCGATCGCGAAACCTCGCTGCACCGTCTCGACCGAGCCCTCAAAGGCGCGATCCTCGTGCTCGATGGAAGCGACATAGTCGTAGCCCACCGAGTACAGCGCGCCGAAGAACGCCCCCCAGTCGATCTGTCCCAGTCCGCACAGGCGGGGAACCTGCCATCCGACTCCCGCGCTCATCACTCCCTGCTCGAAGAGACCTTCGGTTCTCACTTCGAGGTCTTTCGCGTGCACGTGAAAAATGCGCTCACCGAACTCCCGTACGGCGCGTGGGATGTCGATGAACTGCCAGACGAGGTGTGAGGGATCGAAGTTGAGGCCGAAGTTGTCGTCGGGGATGATCTCGAACATCCGGCGCCAGTTGGCGGGGCTGTAAGCGATGTTGGTTCCCCCGGGCCACTCGTCGGCCGAGAAGATCATCGGGCAGTTTTCGATCGCAATCTTGACGCCGTGATCGCCCGCAAAATGAACCATGTCCGGCCACACGGCGGCAAAGGTGTCGAAGTTCTCGTCGAGCGACCGGTTTTTATCGCGACCGGCGAAGGTGCCGACCACTGGCACGCCCAAGAGTTCGGCCGCTCGCACGACATGGCGCAGGTGCTCGAACGACGCCCGGGAGACGTCGGGATCGGGATCGAGGGGGTTCGGGTAGTAGGCAAGAGCAGAGATCGTCAGCCCTTTGGCGGCGAGGTCGCCGACGATGCGGTCGGCGGTCGCGCGGTCGAGCCCGACGACATCGATGTGAGACGTACCGGCGTATCGGCGTTCGACTCTGTGATCAGCGGGCCAGACCGCCAGCTCCACCGCTTGGTAGTCTTCCCGCGAGGCCCAATCCGATACCTCGTCGAGGGTCAGAGTCGGGAACGCCGCACTCAGGATGCCCAGCTTCATTCTTCACTCCTTCGTGTTCGTGTGTGCTCGGGTATGCGTCGCACAGCGGTCCATCGGCCCGTGCGAGCGCTGCTGGCGACGGCATCAAGGATCAGCATCTCGTCGTGCCCGTCAGCGAAAGTTGCATAGGCTGCATCCGGAGACGGACGGCCTCGAGCAATGTCGCCGTAGACGGCGCGGTACAGACCCAGAAAGGCGTTCTCGAAGCCTTCGGCGTGACCGCCGGGCGTTCTCGCGAGCAGGCCTGCCTCGAGAGTGAGCAACGCCGGATCACGGAGCAGGATTTCGTTGGGAGCCGAACGATGTCCGATCCACAGCTCATCAGGACGCTCGCCGCACCAGGCCACCGAGTCGGTCGCGGCATTGACTTCGATGCTGACGGCATTTTTGCGGCCAGCACTGACCTGTGACACGGTCACGGTGCCGAGGGCGCCGCCCTCGAACCGGATCATGATGACGGCCGCGTCTTCAGACGACGAGGCGACATCCACGGTCTCGCCGCCGGCGCCTCCCGAAAACGACTCCACAGGGCCGACAGGCTTGCGTCGCACCGGAACGAACGTCGCCAGTTCTGCCATCACCTCGACGATACGTCGGCCCGTGACGAAACTCGCGAGATCGAACCAGTGTGAGCCCACGTCACCGACCGCGCGGAGCTCTCCACCCCGGGCCGAATCGGCGCGCCAGTTCCAGTCGGTGTCTTTGAGCAGCCAGTCCTGCAGATAACTGCCGACCACGAGATAAGGAGTTCCTGTCGAATCAGAGGAGATGCGCTCCCGCATCTCCCGCACGTGGGGGTAGAAGCGCAGGTTGAAGTTGACGGCGGCCACGAGCCCCGTCTCTTCGGCCAGTTCGCGCAACCGCGCGGTCTCCTTCGAGGTCATGGCCAGAGGCTTCTCGCAGACCACGTGCTTGCCCGCCCGGAGCGCTGCTTCCGCCTGAGTCGCGTGAGAATCGTTGGGCGATGTGATGTGCACCACGTCGACGGCCGTGTCGAGGAGCATTTCCTCGAACGACGCATACGCGTAACCAACACCGAGTTCTGCCGCGCCGAGCGCCGCCCTCTCAGCCGACGAGCCGACGACCCCACGCACGTCGACACCCAGACGCCTGAGCGCGTCGATGTGAACGCCCGCGATGAAGCCGGTGCCGACAACTGCGGCGGAGAGCGTGCTGATGTCGACCATGGTGGGTTTTCTCTCCTCTGAGCAAGTGCCTATCGATGGCGGTCCGACGGGGCGGTGCCGCTGCTAAGTCATATTGACAATACATAAAGATACTAGACAGAGTAAATGATTCTGGTAAGAATGTATTGACAAATGACGGATGGAGTTCGATGTGACCGAAATGCCCCCTTCCCCCCTTCGAGTAGTGATCACTGGCGTCTCGCGCGGAATCGGGCGGGCGACCGCACTCGCCTATGCCGACGCCGGCGCACGGGTGGCGGGCTTGCATCGGGGCTCTGATGCAGGAGTCAGCGACGGACTGAGCGCCGCCATCCGCGAGCGCGGAGGGGAGCCGCTCATCCGCGTCGGCGACACGAAGAACACCGCCGACGTCGATGCTCTCGCCGACGAGGTGGCCGCCGAATGGGGCGGGATCGATGTGTGGGTGAACAACGCCGCACGCCTGCTGGTGCAGCCCTTCCTCAGTATGGACGACCACGATTGGATGGACCTGCTCGATTCGAACCTAGGCGGCTATATTCGCGGATGCCGGGCCGCCGCGCGACACATGGTTCCCGCCGGCACCGGCTCGATCGTCAACATCAGTTCTGCGGTCGACCCCTTTCCGCCTACCGATATGACCGGCTATGTGACGGCAAAGGGGGGAATCGCAGGCCTCACCCGATCACTAGCTGTCGAGCTCGGCCCGCACGGCGTGCGCGTCAATTCGGTCGCTCCTGGCGCCACTGAAACTCCGCTGAACGACGAGAGTTGGAACGACGAGGTGCGCGCCACCTATAGGGAGCGCATCCCGCTCCGGCGTATTGCCGAAGCCGACGAGGTTGCAGCAGCCATCCTCATGATGGGGTCGGAATCGGCACGCTATGTCACCGGCCAAGTGTTGCTCGTCGACGGCGGCCTGACCCTCAACGGGTCTGTCGGCCACAAGCGAAACTGAACGCAATGGCACGCGTCGAGCTGACCTCGCCCCACGCCAAGGTGGTACTCGACCCGGAACGCGGCGGAGAGATCCAGAGCTTCACCGCCGGCGACTCTGAGAACCTGATCTTCTACGCCGATTGGCAAAGCCCTCTCTCGGTCGACAAGGGCCCCAGCTATGGCTCCACCGAACTGGATTGGCTCTCGCGCTACCAGGGCGGCTGGCAGGTATTGTTCCCGAACGCCGGGGCAGAGGCCGAAGTGGGCGGCGTTCCGGTGGCATTCCACGGCGAGGCGTCGCTGGCCGCGCTGGAGTTGCTCCACGCTGATGATGCGTCATGTACGCTCAAAGCCGTGGGCCGGCTCCCGCTCGAACTCGTGCGAACCGTGCGGCTCGCCGACGACCGGCCTGCCGTCATGATCGAAGAGACCGTCACGAACATCGGAGCACAAGCGACTCCCTTTCTCTGGGGACACCACCCGACATTTCCCGCTATTACTGGCTCACGGATCGATCTCGCCGGGGGAACGGTCGAAGTGGAGCCGGCGACGCCGGGACAGCTCGCACTGGGCCGGAGCGAATGGCCGACCGCGATGGGTTCGGCGGGCGAACCGGTCGATCTGGCTGTGCTACCCGCCGAAGACCAAGTTCGACTGCTCTACATTCACGACCTACCGCAGCACTGGGTGGCATTGCGGCCGACAGAGCCACGACCCGGAGTGGCGCTCGCCTGGGATCGCGACGCCTTCCCTCACCTCTGGATCTGGCTGCAGAACGGCGATCCCGGGTTTCCCTGGTACGGCCGCAGCCGCATGATCGGGCTGGAGCCCCAACGTTCCTGGCCCTTCGACGGGCTCGGCGGCGCCGTGCAGAGGAATCAAGCGCTGGTGTTGAAGCCGGGGCAGTCGCTGACGAGCTGGATCACGCTCGTCGCGTTCGACAACGTCGACCAAGCAGTAACGGGCGTCGAACGCGACGGTCGCGTGTACCGCGCTACTGCGGGATGATCACCGTCTTGATGCCCTCACCGGCCGCGGCCGAATCGAAGGCCGTGCGCCACTCGCTGATAGGCACCTGTCGGGTGACGAGCGGAGCCAGGTCGACAAGGCCGTCTTCGATGAGCGCCATTGCACGGCGCCACGACCTCGGTGTCGACGCGAACCCACTGGAGACGGCCAGTTCTTTGTAGAGCACAAGGTCAAGCGGCACCAAGATGTCGCGCCCGAAGATGCCCACCTGCACGTAGCGGCCTCCGCGCCGGGCCGAGCGAAGCGCCACTGCCGCGCCGGCGGCGCTTCCCGAGCATTCGATCACCACATCGAAGGCATCGACTGCCGGAATGTCGGTCGTGGTGCGTATGCCGAGACGGGCCGCGACCGCCAACCGTTCGGCGTCGCGAGGGAGACCGGCCAACACGACCGACCCGCCCTCCGCCTTCGCCACCTGAGCAGAGAGCTGCCCCATCGCACCCGGTCCGGTGACGAGCACTCGGTCGCCGGGGTTGACGATCGCCGGGTCGAGCAGGCACTGGGCGACACAGGCCAGCGGCTCCGACAGCACCCCTTCGATTTCTCCGAGGACCGCAGGCAGTCGGTGCAGGTTCTGCACCGGGACCAGCACAAGCGATGCGAAACCGCCGTTCTCGAACGAGCCAATGGAGCGGCGGCGGGGGCACAGGTTCGGGCGACCGTCGCGACACCAATCGCAGACGCCACAGATAGAGAAGTAGGTCTCGCAGACTACGCGTGCGCCCACCAGCCCGGCGTCGGCATCTTCGCCCACCGATTCCACGACTCCCAAGATCTCGTGTCCCATCACTACGGGCACCTCGTGCGCGTATTCGTCGTGCGCGACATGGATGTCCGTACCGCAGATCCCCGTTGCCGACACCCGCACCAGCGCGTGTCCCGGCCGAGGCTCAGGCACAGCAACAGCCTGCAGCACCACACCCTCGTCTCCTGGCCCGATTTTGACCACGGCAAGCATTTCTTGAACCACAGCGCCGTTCAAAAGCATAGAATCATCTCCTTGTATGTAACTTTGTCTTATCATTAGAAGTACAGGGACGAATCCCTGTTGCGCGTAAACGAATTCCGAATGCGCCGTCGCGGTTCACAAGCATTGCGAGAGTCAAATGACCATCACCACCGAAGACCTGTTCATGGATCTCGATAGATCTGGTCCGATCCCTCTCTACTATCAGGTCGCTCGTCGCATGCAAGACGCTATCGAGAGCGGAGACCTTCCGCCGGGCGCGCGAATTGAGAACGAGCTGAAGCTCGCAGAGCACCTCGGAATCTCTCGCCCCACCATTCGGCGGGCCATCCAGGAACTCGTCAACCAGGGACTGCTCGTGCGTCGCCGTGGCGTCGGAACGCAGGTGGTGCGTGGGCGGCTGACTCGAAGCGTCGAACTGACGAGCCTGTTCGACGATCTGAGCCTCTCGCACCGCTCGCCCAGCACCACGGTGCTGATTCACGAGGCGATTGTGCCCTCGGGCGAGATTCTCGAGTCGCTCACTTTGCCGGCCGACACCGAAGTGCTTCACATCAAGCGCTTGCGATTCACTGACGGAGTTCCGTTCGCGCTTTTGGAGAACTACCTTCCGCCCGAGTTTCTCACTATGACTGCCGAGTCGCTCGAGAAGCGCGGGCTCTACCAGCTCATGCGCTCGCGTGGAACGACGATGAAGGTCGCTCGGCAGACTATCGGAGCTCGCACTGCGTCGAAGGAAGAGGCAACACTGTTCAATCAGAAGCCGGGTTCGTCGGTGCTCACGATGTCGAGGACTCTGTTCGACCAGTCCGGCCACGCAGTCGAGTTCGGTGTGCACTCCTATCGCCCCGATCTCTATTCGTTCGAGGTGACACTCGTCGAGAAGTGAGCCTGACCTACGCTGAGGCATCACGGTTCGAATGGTGCACGAGCTGGGCCGCGCGCTCGACAGCTGACGACACGTCTCCATCGAGCGGGTAGAGGATCGTGCGACCGACCACCAGACCATGCACGCCCGGAAGAGCGAGCGCTCGTTCCCAGGTGTCGTAGATCTCGTCTGACGTGCCCTGCGGATCGCCGCCGAGCAGCAGAGTCGGGAGTGTGGTGCTTTTCATCACCCGCTCCATGTCGGGTACGACGGGGAGCTTCAACCACGAATAGGCAGAGCTGGCGCCGAGCGCCGAGGCGATCGCGATCGACTTGATTACGGAGTCAGCGCTCAGATCGTTGCGGATCGATCCGTCGACCCAGTCGCTCATGAACGGTTCGATCATGATCGGCAGCTTGAGCTGCGCGGCATGACTTATTGTGTCGGCCGCCGCGGCGAGCGTGTTCACCGAACCAGCGTCGCCGAGGTTGATGCGCAGGAGCAGCTTGGCGAAGTCGAGACACGAATCGCGAATACCGTCGATGTCGTAGGCCGTGAACCGGTCGTCCATCTCGAAGACGGCTGACTTCAGGCCGCCTCGGTTCATCGAGCCGACCACGATCTTTCCCTCGAGCGCCCCCATCACTGCGAGGTCTTCGACGAGATCGGGCGTGCCGAGAAAACCGTCCACGCCGGGCTGCCGCATCGCCTCGTTGAGACGGGCGAGCAGGTCGTACCGGTCGGACATCGCCATTTCGTCGTCGCGAACCCCCAGGGAGCCTCGCGCGGGGTGATCGGCGGCCAGGATGAACAGGCGGTTGTCCCCTCGCAGAAGCGGCCGGCGCTCCCGGCGCTGCAGCGCGCTGGAGATCGTGGCCGGATCGCAGGCACGAGCCCACCGGAGTGCATCAAAATCGGGCAGTATCATGATCGTTCCCCCATTAGGTTTTCGACCTCAGCGGTCGTGGGCATAGCAGTCGAGCACTCTCGGCGGCTGGCGACGATCGCGCCCGCGGCATTCGCGAATCGCAACACTCGGTCGAGTGGCCAGCCGGCGCGGAGGCCAGCGCAGACGGCGCCTCCGAACCCGTCTCCCGCGCCGAGGCCGTTCACGACCGTGACCGGCGTCGGTGGCACCTCGACGGTCTCCTCGCGGGTCATCGCCAGCACACCCTTTGGCCCCTGCTTCACGATCGCTAGCTCGACGCCGCGGTCGAGGAGGGCTTCGGCGGCGCGTTTTGGGTCGCTCTCACCCACCGCGATCTCGCATTCCTCCTTGTTGCCGATCGCGACGGTCACGTGCGGCAACGCGCGCGCAACCTCCGCAGTCGCTGCCTCTGGGGATTCCCAGAACACCGCGCGATAGTCGAGGTCGAGTATGGTGAACGCGCGACGCCCCCGGGCATCCCACGCGGCGTGGTGAGCGGCGACACTGGGCTGCCGGGAAAGACCAGTGACGGTCGACCAGTAGATTCCGGCCTCGGCGATCGCCGACAGGTCGAGCTCGGAGGGTTCAATCACGAGGTCTGGCGCGATTGGCTCGCGGTAGAAGTAGATCGGGAAGTTGTCGGGCGGGAAGATCTCGCAGAAGGTGACGGGCGTGTTGAGTCCGTCAACGCTACTCACGTACCTATTGTCAACGCCCAGTCGCGCGATCTCGTTACGAACGAAGCTGCCGAACGCGTCTTCGCCCGTGCGCGTGACGACGGCGGTGCGGAGCCCGTGCCGGGCGGCGGCAACGGCGACGTTCGTCGCGCTGCCTCCGAGGTACTTGCCGAATGTCGATACGTCTTCGAGCCCCAGGCCGTCTTGTAGCGGGTAGAGATCGACACCTACTCGGCCGATCGTGATCACGTCGAACGCGGTCATCCCTTCACCGCCCCTCCGGTTGTGCCCTCAGCGATGTAACGCTGCACGAAGAAGCCCAAAATGATGATCGGCACCATCGTCGCGGTTGCGGCGGCGCTGCTCAGGCCCCAGTCGACGGAGACAGATCCGGTGAAGCTCGCGATACCGACGGGAAGTGTGTACGTATCGAGGTCGGTGAGCTGCAGCGAGAACAGGAGCTCGTTCCACGAATACTGCATGCTCAAAATGAATGCCGCCGCGATGCCCGGAAGCACCACCGGGAAGAGTACGCGCCAGAACGCCTGCATTCGGGTCGCGCCGTCGATCATCGCTGCTTGCTGCAGCTCGGTGGGCACGTCGCGGAGGAATCCCATCATGAGCCACACCACGAACGGTAAGTTGAGCGCTATGTGAGCGATGATCGGACCGCCGAGCGTGCCGCGCAGCCCGATCGTATTGATGATCACGAACAGCGGGAGCAGCATCGAGATAACCGGCACGAGCTTTGCAACGAGAAAGCCCCCTGCGATGGTGTTCGCGCCCTTCATCTGGAAGCTCGTGAGTGCGTAGGCCGCGAAGGTGCCGACGATGATCACCACCGCCGTCGAGACAAACGCGACAATCGTGCTGTTGAGGTAGTAGAGCCCGAAGTCGGCCTTCGTGAAGGCGTTGACGTAATTGTCGAGGGTGGGGGTGAAGAACAGCGTCGGGCTGCTCGTGAAGATGTCCTTCGCCTTCTTGAAGGAGTTCATAATGATGATGGCGATCGGGACGACCGTCCAGAACGTGAAGATAATGAGCACGGCCCATTTGGCGATCGCGCCAGGGCGGAACTTCTTTTTCATACCGGCGCCTCCTATGCGTCTTTCTCGCGAGCTGAGTTACGCAGAAATGGTCCGAAGAGGATGATCAAGCAGAGCAGCGTGACGATCGAGGCGGCCATAGCGAAGCCCATCTGGTTGTTCTCGAACGCCTGTTTGTAGGCGTAGATACTGAGCGAGGTCGTGGAGTTCGCGGGTCCTCCGCCGGTAAGCCCGTAGATCAAGTCGAAGACCCGGAAGGCGTCGGTGCCGCGAATGAGAATCAGAACCACGAGCACCTTCGTCATGAGCGGGAGGGTGATATTGAAGAGCATCCTGGGCGCTGATGCGCCGTCGAGGCGGGCCGCCTCATAGAGTTCCTCAGGGATGACGGTGAGGCCCGCCGAGGCGACAAGAATGATGAACGGTGTAGCGTGCCAGACATCTGTGATGACGATGCAGAATAGCGCAGTGGTCGAGTCGGTGAGACCCCCGAAACTCCCCAGGCCCAGGTGATCGAGAACGAAGTAGACGATGCCGTAGGTCGGGTCATACATGTATCGCCAGATGAGGCTCACGATGATCGGCGAGATCAGTACAGGCATCGCGAAGATCGCCCGCATCACGTTGGCGGTGCGGGGCTTGAGGCTCCGCAGCAGCACTGAGATGCCCACTCCGATCGTTATGCAGAATGCGAGCGAGAGGATCGTGAAGATGACAGTGTTCAAGAGCGACCTCAGGGCGACCGGGTCGGTGAAGAACTTGACGTAGTTGTCAAGGAAGACGAAGGCCATATTGCCTTCTTGACCAAGGCTGTAGTTGAAGAAGCTGGTGTAGAACGCGAAGCCGAGTGGGATGATCATGACGAGCAAGATGGTTATTCCGGCGGGCAGAAGCAGGATCACGGCGAGGCGCCGGTCTCGCTTCGCATAGCTGCTCTTCGTGCGCGGAATCGCCCTACGCGAAGTGGTGGTACTTGTCATATTTGTCTGTACATTCGTATGGGTCGAGCCGGCTAGGGGACGAGAGTCCGATGCGAACGAGGGTGGTGGCCCCGTTCGCATCGGACCCCCGGAGCAGAGTTTCTAGAACTTCGAGGCTTCTGTGTTCTGCACCGATTGGAGCATCGTCGCCGGATCGTCTCCGTTTGTCACGACACCCGACAGCCCCGTCGCAAGTGCGTCGAGCAGCTCAGGAGCGGCAGGCTGCA
Source organism: Subtercola sp. (assembly GCA_025463745.1). GTDB lineage: Bacteria > Actinomycetota > Actinomycetes > Actinomycetales > Microbacteriaceae > Subtercola. The sequence continues at coordinate 26,466 of JAODBB010000001.1, read as the reverse complement.
AAGGAAGCGTCACGCCGTTCTTGAATGCCTCGTTTGCGGCGGCCAGCCACGGTGCGTTCTTTGCCAGCGCGGGATCGGCGGCGAGCGAGGTGCGGAAGCTGATGAACGAGGGATCGGCCTGGCTCATCTCGGTGAGGGCCTGCTTGCCGTCAAGCCAGGCGGCGAGCTTGAAAGCCTCCTGTTGGTTCTTGCTGTCGGCGGGAACGGCCCAGGCCCAGGTCTGCAGCAGGCCGGCCGGCGCTTGAGCGTAGGGAAGGGGGGCATAGCCGAGCTTGCCCGAGACGTTCGACTGATTGGGGTCTTCGAGCGCGGTGAACAGGCCCGAACTCGAGATGCCGATCGGCGCCTGGCCGAACTGCAGAGCCTTATTCACTTCGTCCCAATGCCAGCCGTTGCTGCCGGCGAGGCTGTCTTTGCTCAGTGCCTGCATGAACTGAACCGTCTGCACGACCGCGGGGCTCGTCAGGTCTAGCTTGCCGCTGGCGTCGAAAAAGTCAGTGTTGTTGCCGGCGAGCAGCGCGGCCATGACGTTCGTTATGGCCGAGCCCTGCTTGAAGGGCAGCGCGATTCCGGAGCCCTGATCTTTGAAATATGCGGCGACCTTCAGCACGTCATCCCAGGTCTTCGGTTCGTCGAAACCGGCGGCCTTCAGCTTGTCTTTGTCATAGACGAGCAGCGGGGTCTGGGCGAAGTAGGGGAGCGCCTGAAGCGAGCCAGCGGCTGTCGTGTAAACATCGAGTCCGCTCTTCTCAAAGTCACTCTGGTTCCAGTCGGCGCCGGTGAGGCTGGTGTCCTTGACCATATCGTCGAGCGGAGTCAGGTATCCGGCCTGTGAGTACTCTCCGAACCAGGCCTCTGGAACGTACACGAGGTCGTACTGACCGGTCTTTGTGCTCATGTTCAGCGTCTGTTTCTGCTTCAGCTGGCCGTAGTCGATGGCGTCCATCTTGACGGTGACACCGGTCTGCTTGCTGTATTCGTCGAGCAGTTTCTGCTGGGCGTCGGCCTGCGGGCCCGACCAGCGCGAAACCGTCAGGGTCACGTCGCTTGACGCCCCGCTGCTCGGGGCGCTTCCGCCGGGGCTACAAGCTGTCAGCGCTGCGAGCGACGCAACAACTGCGAGTCCGATGGCGACACTTCCTCGTGTTCTACGCATTTCTACCTCATTTGAATTTGGGGCGCGGATATGAGTCGGCGACAAATCGATTTCGCTACTGTCGCTGCTTTGGTCGGGGGGACGTGTTTGAGGCGTCGTCTCTCCATCGGGGCGATCTTGTCTTCGACTCACAACGACGATCTGGCGAACGTCATTTGATGTTTCATTAAAATGTACTTACAAATGAATGTCAATAGCTATTCTTGCGAATGATCATGCAAACTGCGGAGCCATTGTCACTCCGACGGCGGTTGCGTCGTTCTTGGTGAGCTGGGTCAGAACGATCCGGTCTTGAACAATGCGCTGCATCCAGATGCCGATGGTCGACACCGCGACTCCGGTGAACCGGAGGCGAAAGTTTTAGAACCCGAGCGAGCGGAAAGCAGAGTTCATCGTTCACCGTTTCTTCGGCCGCGTCACGGCAACGTTCAGCGCGTATCGCGCGGATTCCAGATCCCTTTGCGTGCACTAAACGACCGGGCTCCTGGCATAATTGTCATACCTCGGTCGTCGCCGATTGGCTGGTGAACGTGTTGCCGAATCTCGTCCTCTTACGACATGGCAGCACACTACGGCGACCTCCAAGGACTCCGTCGCGGAGAGGTTGGGAGGAGTGTCGGCCGTGCTCAGCCGGATCAAGTGCATCGAAGGTACCCTCGACCGGGACATCGCCGCGATCGAGCTGCCGACGGCCGAACCAAGAACATACGAGTTCACTGCGCCGGGTGTCTATTCTCGAATCCACTTTCCACCAGCCGGACTGAATACCGACTGACCTCAATCATGGAACGCGGCTTGGAGTCCAATCGGGGTGGCCACCGTCTCGTAAACGGCTTCAGGGCTGCACGCCGCGAAGTGTCGCGGTGGGCGGGGTCAGCTGTGCCCTCTGCTGTTGTCATGAATCGACCCAGTCGAGGCCGGCTAGACGAGCTCTAACCCGGTCAGTGAGCAGAGCGTCATTTAACCTCACCAGTCATGGACTGTGCCGTCTGCGAGTCGATTGAAAGGGAGGTACGCCTTCACATACGGGTACTTGCCTGCTTCGTCGAGGTTCAGACGAACTCCGAGGCCTGGCTCCTCGCCCGGATGCAGCATCCCGTCGCTCCACGTGAATGATTGTTCGAACACCGCATCTGTTTTGGTGCCGTGCTTCATGTACTCCTGAATGCCGAAGTTGTGGATTGCGAGTCCTAGATGCATTGCGGCTGCCATTCCGACCGGCGAGATATCGGTCGGCCCGTGCATGCCGGACTTGATTTGGTACTGCGATGCGTACTCGAGCACCTTCTTCAAATGAGTGATCCCACCGGTGTGGGTGACTGCGCTGCGCACGTAATCGATCAGCTGTTCCCGCACGATGGTCTGGTAGTCCCAGATCGAGTTGAAGATCTCGCCGATGGCAAGTGGAGCGGTGGTGTGTTGGCGAACGAGTCGCAGGGCCTCCTGATTCTCGGCGGGCGTGCAGTCCTCGATCCAGAACAGGTCGTATGGCTCGAGGGACTTGCCCAGTTGCGCCGCCTGAATGGGGGTGAGTCGATGATGAGCATCGTGCAGCAGGGGCAGCGCGGGGCCGAATTCGTTGCGTACCGCTTCGAAGACTGTGGGGATGTGCCGCAGATACGACCGGGTGTCCCAGTCCTCCTCGGCAGGTAATGCGCCGCGTTGGGCTGGTTCGTGGTCGTAACGCACCCCTTTATTCGCTTCGAAGGTGGCATTCGAGGCGATACCGTAGATCGACTTCAGGCCCGGTACTGCGGCCTGAACCCTGATGGCCTTATAGCCCTGCTCCTGATGCATACGGATGCTGTCGAAGATTTCCTCATTCGTCTTGCCGGAGGCGTGGCCGTAGGCAAGCAGTCCGTTGCGGGATGCGCCGCCAAGAAGTTGGTACAGCGGCATCCCCGCTGCCTGGGCCTTGATATCCCAGAGAGCGACGTCGACGGCGGCGATCGACGCCATCGTGACGGGGCCACGGCGCCAGTATGCGGAGCGGTAGAGAAACTGCCATGCATCTTCGATGCGTGAAGCGTCGCGACCGATCAGCAGCGGCGCGACATGCTCCTTCAGATAGGCGACAACGGCGAGTTCGCGACCATTGAGGGTCGCGTCGCCAAGGCCGACAAAGCCCTCGTCGGTAGTCAGACGTAGTGTGACGAAATTTCGATCCGGGCTCGTGACGATGATCTCGGCGGATTCGATCTTCATGGCATTTCCTTTGGTGAGCGTCTACCGAGTTCGCTGAGCGACTCTGCGACGATTGAGGTGATTGTATTGACTGCTGCGAGGTCGGCCGCCAGGGTCTCGAGGAGCTGTCAGGATGCTGCTCCCATTGTTTCGCCGGGCAGGAATTCGCCATCGAAGACGAGGCGCTGCGCGTCGGCCGTCGCGTCACCGTTCGATTCGACGTCGATGACATCCAGAACCAGATCGATAGCAGCGCTCCCCGCACTCTGGTAATCCAATCGAATTGTGGCCGTCGTCGGGTGGATTGTCGAAGCGAGTGTGTCGTCACAGCCGACCACACTGATGTCTTGAGGAACCCTGAATCCCAGTCGACTGAGGGCTGCGATAGCTCCTTGCGCCACGACGTCGTCGAAACAGAGAAATGCTGTCGGGTCTGAGCTGAGAGCCTCGACGGCCGCAGCCGACCCGCCTGCGAATGTCGCTGGCACGGCCTGGCCGAAGTTCACCGAGACCGCGTGGCTCGCAGCGAATGCCTGCACGGCCGAGAGTCGTTGCGCATGCGACCACGAACGGTGCGGCCCACCGAGGTAGGCGAAGCTGCGGTGGCCGAGCGAATAGAGCGACTCCAGGGCTTCAGTGAGCCCCACGGTCGTGTCGAGCAGCACTCGCATGATGCCCTCGACGTCACGGTTGATGAGCACCAGCTTCGTTTTGGATGCCAGTTCGCGCAGCGTCTCATCGGGCAACCGTGATGACATCAGAACGAAGCCACGAACGTCTGGGGTGAACTCCGTCACAAATTCGAGTTCACGGTTCGCCGCTTCATCAGAGTCGCCAAGGAGACAAGACATGCCGCGCTCATTCGCTCGAGACTGGGCAGCCCGAATCAGTCGAGGAAAGAAGGGGTTCGCAATATCGGGCACGACCAGCGCGATCGTACTGTGCAGACCGGTTGCGAGCGCCATGGCGGTCTTACTGGGCGAGTAACCCAGTATTTCGGCCGCTTCTCTGACGCGAGAGACCGTTTCGGGCAAAAGCATCCTCGGTCGGTTGAAAGCTCTCGACACCGTCGACTTCGACACGTCGAGATACTTCGCGACTTCGGTGATCGTCGCCCGCTGATTGTTCGTCTCTCTAGGCACGTGGTGAAACTCCTTCTAACTCGCGCATCCCGTCGACGGCACGATCTCGAAGCAACTCAGCGCATCCCTGAGAGAACGGTGACGGCATTCCATAGTAGCGATGAGCGTCAGTCACCTCGTATCCGCCGTCGCCATAGGCATCCGCAGGAGGCAGGTAACCCGGGCAACCATTGGTGTAGCCCAGAACAAGACACGCGGTTGAGACCGAGTGACGTGCTATTTCTACTGCTGTCTGCAAAAACGGCTCTCCCGGCAGAAAGACCAGTGTGACCGAAGCCCACCTCACCACGCTCACCGAACCGACCCAGCTGCTCTTGGTCGACGCACGGGCGGTGGCGCTCCAAGCGATCCATTCGGCGAGCACAGCAGCGTGCCCTTCGTCGATCGTCTCGTCGAGCTGCGCCTGCCACTCTGTTCGCTGCATTTCGACAGATCTACCATCGAGTGGCGAAGTTGTGAGCACGACTGGTTCGGTTCGGGTGGCAGTCGGCGATATTTCGGCGATCGCGCACCAGTTCGCGTTCAGGACGAGATTTGCGAGAAGTCTTCCAATGCGAGTGGCCTCCTCGAAGGTGCGTCGCAGATCTGCAGCTCGCGAGAACGACGCTGCAGCATTGTGCCCAACATTGATGTCTCCGGCGCAACCTGTCGCGAAGACAGCAATACTGCCGGGGGCGACTTCCTCGAGGCGATCGCGCAGTGCCGCCGGATAGTCACCAGTGAAGAGGCGGTTGTTCGGGCCCAGCACAACAGGATGACACGGGTATGTCGCCAGCCAGGCGATGGTCGTACCTGCCTCCGACTTCCAGCGGAGCGCCTGCATGCGCGCCTCTGCAGGTCGACCGCCGCGGCGCCGATCGGTCGCGACCGGCGCCGGCCCAGCGTCGGCGAATTCGAGTGTCGCTGGTTGCCTGTCGCGTAGAGCACCCGTTGCCGCCCGAACGGCCGCTAGCGCGATGAGCTGACGCGCCTCCCGATCGTACGTGCCGAGGTGGCCATTCATGACCGCCGGCCCACCGTGTGTGTGGGTGGCTGCGACGAAGACATGATCATCGGCGAACGGAGATGATGCTCGGATCTGAGCACAGGTTTCGTCATCGAGGCCCACCACGTCGATACAAATCAGGCAGGTGTCGTCTACGGCCAGGGCGCGCACAGAAATCGGGTCGTGCGCTCCGATGGAGAGCCCTCGACGAGCCGCGAAGCCCGATAGTCGCGCGGGCCACGTGGGAGTTGCGTCTTCGACTTTTGCTCCGACCAGGAAAGTCATCTGGCCGCCGCCTCGCACTGTATGTCGTGCAACTCGGTGTCGCCAGGCTGCCACCGAAACGTCATGAGGTCGGAGCTGGCACCTATTCGCAACTGGCCGGGCGGCTCGATCGCGTCGATGACGCGACCTGGGTTCACGGTGGCGAGGGCCACGGAATCGGCAAGAGTGATCGACGCGAGCCCGGGGGCACGAGCGACACCGTCGGATAGAGACGCGGCCGCTCCCGCCAGATAGGGAGTGCCAAGAGAAACGAGACGCCCGTCATCCGTGACTTCGACATCACCCCCGACAGCTGCGTGATAATTTCCGGGCGGCATTCCGGCAAGGGCCGCTGAGTCGGAGACCAGAAACGAACCTCCGATTCCCTTCGCCCTCAGCATGACGGCGAATGCGTCTTTCGAGAGATGATGCCCGTCAGAAATAAATCCCGCAGTCAGGCGCGAATCGGCAAGTTGAGTCCAGAGATAGTTCGGGTGTCTGACGATGAGAGCGTGCGCCCCGTTACCCAAGTGCGTCGAATATGACGCGCCGGCATCGACTGCAGCCCGTATTTCGGCGGGTGCAGCATGGGTATGGCCCACCGCAACCCGAACCCCGAGTCGCCGCGCGGCTGCGATGAACTTCGCTGATTGCGGCCAGTGCGGCGAGACCGTAATCATGCCGATCAAATTCGAGCTGAGCTTCTGCCACGAGGTGAATTCATCCAGGTCTGGTGGCCGGATCCACGCTTCGTCATGACAACCTCTTGGGCCTTCTTCGGCAGAGATATACGGCCCTTCGAGGTGCACGAACGGGATGGCCCTGGAGAGCACCGGTTCCCGAGAACGTGCATCGGAAATCGTCTGCAGCGCAAATGAAATCCGCTCTCGTGAGTTGGTGATGACGGTCGGTACGAAGGTAGTAACGCCGCCCTCGAGCAACGATTCGCGGAGCCCCATCAACGTCTCGACAGAGAGCTCTTCAGCATTCACGTCGAAGCCTCGGTAGCCGTTCACCTGCAGATCGATGAGACCCGGGGTCAGCCAGGGCAGGTCGTTCGTGAGGCGATGCGGGAAGCGCCGGATTCCCACGATGATGCCCCCGACTGCTGAGACCTCGAGAACATCGCCCGTCGCGGGTTCACGGCCTGACCACGTCACAGCCATGGAACTCGGCTCCGGAATTCGCCCAGGAACCTCTCGTTGGCCTCATCCCCGCCCGGGGCATTGCCGCTTCGCCAGATTGGCGGCACGATTCCGCGCTCGGTGACCAGTTCGAGAGTGCGAAGAACGAGAAGGTTGAGAGTGAACGCGTTTGCGAAGGTCGACACCGCACCCACCTTCTCGGTGATGTTCGGCAGCTCGACCACTGCGTCACCGATCGCCACCTTTGTGTCAATCGCGACATCGACGATATCGTGCAGGTTCGAACGCGAGGGGTGCCGGGCAGGATGCTCGGGCGAAGTCTCGGTCGCATGGGCCCGGGAACTGATACCGATGGTGCGCACGCCGCGCTCGTGCGCAACGAGAGCTGCGTCTATCAGTGCCGCGTTGATGCCATACGCGTTCACGAGGATAAGCAGATCGCCTGCTCCGATTCCGGTATTCTCAATCACTATCCGTCCATAACCGGGCGTACGCTCGATAGCCATCGACCGCAACGCGCCGTTCGACAGCAGGGTGCCTTCATCGAGAATCGCCGAGACGTGCATCAGCCCTCCCGCGCGAAAGAAGATCTCTTGGGCGGCGAGGTTTGAATGACCCCCAGGACCGTAGATCCAGATGAGTCGGTCGTTGGCGATCTGGTCGGCCAGAAGCGAGGCAGCCGCATCGATCGCGCTCGTTTCCTCTTCGTCGATTCGGTGAAGCAGCGCACTGATCGATTTCAGATAGGTCTTGGAGTAGCTGGTCAACAGTTCGTCTCTTTCATTGCTGGGCATGGCTGATGCTGAATGGTGCTTGTGTGAGTGCGTCGCGGCTGATTCATTGGAACGGAGACGAATCGCGATCAAGAAACAATCGAGCGTTCGGGTGCATGCGTAAGGCGCTTGCCGGAGAATCCGCACCGATCTCGCCGCTCAACGCACGGAGCACGGCAGCGCGTTTGAGCTGTCCCGGAACCATGCAGAAAACAGCTCGTGCTGAAAGAAGGGGTGGCACCGTGATAGTCCATGCGCGATTCGGAACGTCTGCGAGCCGCATGAAGAGGCCCTCAGAGACCTGCTGTTGCCGGCTCGCCTCCTCAAGCTCGACGACCTTCACGATCTGCGTTTCACTGAAATCGACAGGCGGATCGTTGAACGCCAGGTGTCCGGTGACCCCAATGCCCGAAAGCACGACGTCGATCGGTTGCTCTTCGAGCAACGCAGCGTAACGGCGCGCTTCCTTCACGGGGTCGTCGGCGCCCAAACCGTCGGGGTCGATGAAGGAGACGGAACGCAGTGGAACGCGGTCGCAGAAAGCGGTTCTCAGCCAATTGCCGAACCGTTGCGAAACGTCTATTCCGATGCCGACATATTCGTCCATGTGGAAGGCGTCGACCCGCTCCCACGCAATCTCCTCCATCCCGGCGAGAGCCTCGAGCGTCTCCGTCTGGCTCGGTGCCGCAGCGAAAACGATCCGGACTGATTCCTGCTGCGCGAGCATCTCAATCAGCGAATCCGCGATTGCCGACGCAGCGCTTGCGCCCAGTGCGGCACGATCATCACTCACATCGACAGTCAGGAGGTCGACAGTGTGATGTGACGTTACAGCTTCAGTCAATTGGATGTGCCTTTCGTTGTTATCCACTGGGCGCTCAGAAGCAGCGCCCGAGCAATGTGAAACGGGTCTTTCACGGGGAGGGCGACGACTTCGTTGAGCGGCCGGCCGGATCTGTCTCTGATTTGGATCCATTCCTGATTCCCGGGGGCAGGAAACGTCGCAAACGCGTATGCACGAAGCTTGTCGTTCCATTCCCACAGTTCAGTGGACTCGTACGTGGTCGCGAGCACCGAGGTAGCGTAGATCGCCTCAACCTGCGGCCACCACAACTTGGTCGACCACGTTCTCTGCACGAGCTCTTCGTAGCGGCCGCCCTCACGTTCACCCCGTGGCTCGCCGCCGCTGCGGTGCACGTAGCGAAACAGCCCGCCGTCTCTGTCGTCCCAGCCGAGCTCCAGCGCCTTGAGAGCGAGAGCGGGAACCCACTCCCCGAGCATTCGCTTCAATGATGGAAGCTCGCTCGCCGCATCTTCCAGAAACCAGAGGAGCTCGAGAATGTGGCCGGGAGTTCGGTGCCCAGTCAAGAGCGTCTCGCCGGAGCCGCCGGAGCCGCCGGGGCCGATCAGCGCGAAGTCACCCGGCAAGCCAGGGAGGTTCGCCCGCGCGGCGGCGACAAGCTTACTTCCCCAGTGCAACACCACCTCCTCTGTCTGCGCGGATCGCGTCGCCCTCCAGAGCTCGCTCGCAGCATTCACCAACATCATCTGTTCGCCAAGGCTGGTCATGCCTTGCGGCACGGGATACGGCTCAGTCATGGCCGTGCGTGATTCGATCCGCCGGCTTGCCGACAGAAGAACCTCAGTGGCTCGGCGTGCCCATTCGCCTTCGTTGACACGAATACTCGAATCCGCCGGCTCCTCATGAACGGCCGCGATTGCTCCGGCCAGCCCGAGAACCGTGAACAGGTCGGAATACACACTGGTGTGTACCGCCCCCGGAGGCGTCGACTGCTCGATCACGGTTCCTTCCCTGGTGGTCTGGTAGGCCGTGACACCTCCCTCGAGAATGACATTGGCGCAGAGAAAGTCAGCTGTCTTCGCCGCCCGTTCGGTCGCGAGCATCCACCCGTCGACCTCGAGCCCTGACCGCCCGGCCAGCGAAATTCTTCCCATCAGCCAGCCCCAGCGACCCTGGCTCCAGGTGTACTTGTCGGTTGAAAGCAGTTCGCCGTTGTTGTCGAAACACGTCAGAACGCCTCCGTAAACGTCATCGACACCGTTCTCGTACCACCAGGGCAGAATCTGCGAGTTCAAGTGCTCGAGGTCGAATTCCGCATCTGCCTTCCGGCGGGCTCTCGTCGACAGACCAGCGACGGTCATACGCTGACCGCCACATCTTCACGCACTGCGGCACCATCGAGTTCTGGCGCATTGATCGTGTCGAGCAGACGCTCTGAAGCCTCGTTGTGCCACGGTTTGACGAAGCCGATACCGATGAAAACAATGATCGAGGTGACGATCGGAGCAGCCACGGTGATTGCTTGGGTAGCGTCGCCGAAGGTGGCAAGCCAACCGAACACCACATATTTGGTGAGGGCGAATACGACCAGACCACACGCCCACGACACAATGGCCGCCGTCGGGCCAGACCGCCGGAACACCGGGAGCATCCCGAGCAGCATGGGTATCGCGATCGGGCCGACGAGGGCACCGAACCAGAGAATGAGCAGACCGATAACACCCCCGAACGACGAGGAGTTGAGCGCGATGAGCATCGACAATCCGATGAACAATACGGTTGAGACACGGCCGGCGGTGAGCTCGACTTTACTGTCTTTCGTCGGACGCCTCTTGGTGAGTACCGGAATGATGTCGCGAACGACGACCGCTGAGATGGCATTGGCGTCTGATGACGTCATCGCCATGGTGTGCGAGAACATCCCGGCGAGCACCAGACCGACGAGGCCCTGGGGCAGGAAGTGTGTGACGAGAAGGGCGTACGACTGTGACGGGTCTGTCAGGTTCGGCAGGATGATCGGAGCGGCCCACATCGGGAAGAACAAGATGAACGGCCACACGAGGTACAGGCCGGCCGACAGCAGACTTGCCTTTTGAGCGGACGATCCACTCGGTGACGCGATGAATCGTTGGGCCAGATTCCAGGTACCGCCGCTATAAGAGACAGTCGAGATCAGGCAATATGCGAGAAAGAACCACAGCGAATATTGCCCACTGAACGGTTGTGAATGCGAAGGCGGCAGCTGGTTCCATACGGTCCACAGGCTGGATACACCACCGAGGTTGAACATCACGACGAAGAACATCGTGAGACCGGCGACCAGCTGGATGATGAATTGCCCGAAGTCAGTGAGCACATCGGCCCAGAGACCACCGACGGTCGAATAGATCAGAGTGACACCACCGGTGAGCAAAATGCCTGTCACAAGGGGCACGCCTGCGAAGACATTGAGGAGCACGGCGCTGGCTGTCCACTTAGCGCCGACATCGAACACCTTGAGCACTGTGCCGCTCCAGGCAAGAAGTTGCTGGGTCGGTACGTTGAATCGAATGGCCAAATACTCAAGCGGAGAGATGATGTGCAGCCGAATTCGCATTCGGGGCCAGCGAGGAGCGAAGACGAACGCGCAGACGACACAGGCGACGACGACGGTGAGCGCCCACCACACGTAGAGCGCGAAACCATTGGTGTAGGCGATTGCGGCATAGGCCACGAAAACAGCCGCACTGTAACCCGACATGTGATGCGAGATTCCGGCGAGCCACCACGGCAGCTTGCCACCCGCCGTGAAATAGTCGCTCGAGTTCTTCACTCGACGTCGCGCCCAGGTGCCAATAAGTATCATGACCACGAAATACGCGGCCAGAACTGTCCAGTCGGCAATATGCAAGGTGTTGCCTCCAACGTCTTGTGCCCGGCCCCCAGCGGGCAGGTCTAATGCAGTCAACGATTATGTGCAACCGGTTGCACGTCAAGTGCACGGGCAACATTTTACCTGCCCGAAACAAGCGCGCGAGTAGTGGCCAGGTTATTGGGTCAGTTCACGATACGGAATAAATAGCACGTTAGGAGGTCCCTGGTCGTCTGAGTGGTCGTAGTTCTCCGGGCGCATGAGTACTCCGAGGTTCAAGGCGTTGCCCTGAACCCGTAGCTGGTCGAATACGCCTGAAGCTGGGCCGCCGTACCGCTGTCAAGAACGTGAGTGTTTGTGGTTGAGCCGTCTAGAACGACGGTCTTGACCGAGACGCTCGCGGTGAAATGGTTTGATGCGAGGTAGTTGCCGTCGCCCGACTTGACCAAGATCATCGTCGGAGTCGATCCACTTGGAGTGATCGACCCGGCGGCGACGTTGAACGACACATGATTGCCGATGACGCTGTTGTTGCTGCCGTTGATCTGGATGAGGCCGAACAGGTCGTCGAGTCCGTTGTTGGAGCTCTGGAAGGGTCCGTACGTCTCGGGTTGACGATACAGATGATTGCCGCTGATGAGGTTCTCGGGGCAGGTTCCTTCGAGCGTGATCATGCCCGGGTAGAACGCGTGCATCCGGTTGCCCGTGATGCTCGACAGAGAGCAGTTCTTGAAATGCACGGAGTCTTTGCCCCGAGGGAAGATGTTGTTCTGCGCGACGAGTAAGCCGAGATGCCCTTCCGCGAAGATCGAGTAGCCATGAAAGCCCGCGCCGATCTCGTTGTTCGTTACTTTGGTGGCTTGGCCGGCGCCGGTGAGTTCGATGCAGTTGCCGCATTCCGCAATGAAGTTGTCGGTGACGCTCATGGCGTCGACATTGTTGGCAACGAGACCGTGCTCGAGGTAGACCATGCCCATGCCGCTGATGCGGGCGGAGTCGGTATCGCTGGCAAAACGAATGCCGACCTTGCCGTTGGTGTACGAATTCTGAGTGGATGTGAACGAAACCCCATCGAGGCAGAAGTTCTCGAATTCGATGCCGCTGAGGCGCGGGTTGCCTGTTCGGGTCACGATGAATGCTTCGGCGTTGCCATCGGTGTTCTCGACCCGAACGTGACTTCCGCCCGGCCAGATCTCGGCCCAGCCCGTGGTACTGCCCGAGTTGTACCGGATGCTCGAGGAAGTGAACCCGTGACCAGACCCCTTGATGCAGAGGTAACTGATGTCTACAACCACGCGGGTCTTCAGGGAATAGTCTCCCGGCGGAATGTAGATGACCGCGCCGGGTTTCGAGGCTTGTGTCGGCTGCTGAACCTTGATGTCGGCGATCATGTTGTTGATGATCGCGCCCAGGTCGGTATAGCAGGTGACACTGCTTCCCGGGATACTCCAGTCGGTGACGTCGTAGACGTTGGGCATGCGAGGTGACTCCTTTGTCGATTCGGAACGGTCAGGGGGTGGGACGGAAGCTGTAGCTCGTCGAATACGCCTGCAGCTCGGCAGTCGTACCACTATCGAGAATGTGGGTGTTCGTCGTCGAGCCATCGAGTACGACGGTCTTGACGCTCACTCCCGCGACGATGTGGTTGGTGGCAAGCGAATTTCCGTCACCCGATTTGACCAGGATGATCGTGGGGGTTGCTCCGCTCGGAGTGATCTGACCCGGCGGCACCGCGAATGAAAAGTGATTCGCCGTGACGCTGTTGTTGCTGCCATTGATCTGCACGAGCCCGAAGAGGTCGTCGAGTCCATTGCTCGTGGATTCTGTCGCCCGGTAGAAGTGGTTGGCCGTGATCAGGTTCTCAGTGCAGGTTCCTTCGAGGGTCACGATGCCCGCGTAGAAGTTGTGCAGTCGGTTGGAGGTGACGATGGAGAGCGAGCAGTTCTTCAAATGAACGAGATCTTTGCCGCGGGGAAAGATGTTGTTGCCCGAAACCAAGAGCCCGAAGTGCGATTCGGCGAATATGGAGTAGCCGAAGTTGCCCGCTCCGATCAGGTTGTTCGTCACCGTGCTCGCCTGACCTGAGCTCGTCAATTCGATGGCATTGCCGCATTCGCACAAGAAATTGCCGGTGATACTCATCGCATCGACGTCTCGGGCGACGATGGCGTGTTCGAGAAAGACCATCCCCATGTTGTTGACGCGGGCTGAGTCGGTAGCCGAGTCGAAGCGGATGCCGACCTTTCCATTGACGTATGAATTCTGATTCGGCACGAACGCGATGCCATCCAGACAGAAGTCTTCGAACTCGATGCTGCTGAGCCGGGGGTTGCCCGAGCGCGTGACAATGAAAGCCTCAACATTCCCGTCTGTGTTCTCCACCCTGATGTGGCTTCCGCCCGGCCAGATCTCATGCCATGCCGAGGTGTCTGAGGTCGCGTACCTGATACCCAGAGAGGTGAAGCCGTGACCCGAACCACGAATCGACAGGTAGCTGACGTCAACGGTGACCCGGGTCTTCAACGAGTAGTCGCCGGGCGGAATGTAGATGACTGCTCCGGGCTTCGCGGCCTGGCTGGGCTGCTGCGACTTGATATCCGCGATCATGCTGTTGATGACCGCTCCGATGTCGGTGTAGCACGTAACGGAGCTTCCTGGAATGATCCAGTCGGTCACGTCGTAAACGGTAGTCATATTCGCTCCCTTGCGAATCGGATTCAGCGCGACTCTGAGCTCAGAGCAGGCCGACCGGCACATTCTTTCTCGGCGGCACGGCCGCGCCCTGCTGAGCCGATGGCGATTCCCGAAGGGCCGACGCACGAGCGGCCTCCGTGTTGTTCAGCGTGGCGACTGCGGCCGTGGCTGCACCCATTCCGAACAACACGGAGCGGCGACTGACGACGACTTCAGTGATTTTCATTGTTGTGCCTCTCTCTCGAATGCGAAAACCTTTTGGCAGAGTAGTGACCGGCACAAGGTAGCGGGGCTGATCGACTGGTGTCAAGAACCGATTGCGGCAGCCGGGAGCCAAAATATTTTGGCATCGCCATGTGGTTGACAGGACATTTGATAGCGCCTAGTTTCGTGCCAATACGTTTTGTCAAAACGTTTTAGCACCCATAAGATGATCCACGAGTGGCCCAAACAGCTACACATAACGAAATCGGAGTAACGATGCTTCGCAATACCACAGGGCTCGGGCGTTTTTCGCGCCGCGCCCGAGTGACGTCGGCCGTCGCGGTCGGCGCAGCCGCACTGCTTGCCCTCAGCGCCTGTGGCGCCGGCGGTTCCACCGCGAGTTCCAGTTCGGGGGCGAAGAACCTGACCGTTCTCGTCGAGGCCGGCGGTCACGGCGAACTGCAACCAATCGCAGACGCCTACGAGAAGCAGACGGGCACGAAGGTCACCTTCGTAGAGTTGCCCTATGACGGCCTCTACAACCGTCTCAACAGCGAGTTCAGCTCGGGATCGGTTTCGTTCGACGTTGCCGCCCTTGATGCGATCTGGCTTCCGGCATTCAAAGACGCATTGACTCCGTTGAACGACATGTTCACCGACGACGTCAAGGCAGACCTCTTTCCGTCACTGGTCGACGGTGCGCAGATCGACGGTACGTACGTGGGAATGCCTGCCTGGGCCAACTCCGAGATTCTGTACTACCGCACGGATCTCTTCAGCGACCCGACCCAGCAGGCGAACTTCAAGGCCAAGTACGGGTACGACCTCGTTCCGCCGACGACCTGGCAGCAGTACAGCGATGTTGCTGCATTCTTCACCCAGCCCGACGCGGGGCTGTACGGAACAAGCGTCAAGGGTGCTGTTGAAACAGAGTGGCTTGCGAACCTCTCGCAAGCGGGCGAGAAGAACATGGTCATCGATTCAAGCGGAAAGTCGACGCTCGGCGACCAGGCGTCGCTCGACGCCCTGAACTTCTACACGAGCCAGGTTCCCAACGCACCTGCGGGTGCAGCCCAGGTCGACTGGGCGGCTGCCCAGAACTTGTTCAACCAGGGCAAGACCGCGATGATGCTTTTCTGGGCGCACGCCTACGCTCAGATCCCCGCTGACGCGCCGGTCACAGGCAAGGTCGGGGTGGCGCCGATGATCGGCGGATCTGCCGGCATTGCGGGCGTTCCCGGGCCGTGGTACCTCTCGGTCGCGAAAGCGAGCCCGAACCAGCAGGCCGGTCTCGACTTCCTGAAGTTCGCCTACGACAACAATGCTTTGTCTGTGACGAGCTCTCTGGGTCTGGCGGCCCGCATCTCAGCATTCGAAAAGTATCAGGATGATCCCAAGTACGCGGCCTTCAAGCCGCTGATCGCGACCCTGAACGCCCCGGCGACCATCTCCCGGCCGGCGAATGCGAAGTGGCAACAGATCGTCGACTCGGTTCTCATCCCGATGATCCAGAAAGCGGTTGTACCAGGAGCAGACAATCAGCAGCTCTTGAATGATGCGAAGGCGCAAGTCGACGCGATAACCAAGTAGCACCCACTGATGGCTCAGCTGCGGCCGGCGATGAATTCACCGTCGGCCGCAGTCGCCCTGGGCATACAGCCCTCCCGAAACACGAAAGTGACACGTGCGCATAACCGATCGCCGCTTCGCGGCACTCATGATGCTCCCCGCAGCCCTGTTCCTTGCCATCTTCGTAGGCTGGCCGTTGGTGCAGTTCGTCTCGAACAGCTTCTTCGACATCAGCCCGATCGCCGGGGGCCCGCGCACCTTCATCGGCTTCGACAACTACGTGGCGGCATTCCAATCCGCGGATTTCTGGAGCGCAGCGTGGCACACGGTCGTCTACACCGTGATCGTCGTCACCCTGGAGTTTGTGATCGGTCTGGCGGTGGCGCTGCTCTTCTCAGCTCTCGGAGACTCATCGCGATTCCTTCGCACGATCTTTCTCTACCCCCTGATGATCGCGCCGATCGTTGCGGGCTTGCTCTGGAAGTTCTTGCTGATCGACAACTTCGGAATCGTGAACGAACTCTTGAAGCGTGTCGGGATCCTGCAGTCCACCGACCAGATCCAGTGGCTGAGCGACCCTAATATCGCGTTGTTCTCGGTTGCTCTCCCCGACATCTGGCTGACGACCTCGTTCATCACACTGGTGCTCTTCGCGGGTCTCCAGAACGTGCCGGGCGACATCCTCGAAGCCGCACGAATCGACGGCGCACGCTACCCCACCCTCATCTTCAGGATCGTCATTCCCCTTCTGCGACCGGTGATCGCCGTAGCGCTCATCGTTCGCGGCATCGACGCGGCTCGCGTCTTCGACGTCATCCTCATCCAAACCAACGGCGGCCCTCAGGGGAGCACGGAGACAATGTCATTGCTGATCTACCGCACGTTGGTGAGGTTCGGTGAACCGGGACTCGCGAGTGCGATGGGAACGATCTACCTGATCGTCATGATGGCGGTGGCCATCTTCGCAGTCTTCGCAATCTGGCGGCCGGGAAGTGACGCCCGATGAACGGCCTCGAAACCAGACGGGTCAGTACCCGCATCCTTCTCTGGATCGTACTGATCGCGATCGTCGTTCTCTACGGCTTTCCCTTCATCTATATGCTGCTCACCTCGCTGAAGACGCCCGTCGAGACGATCGCGGTGCCGGCGCAGGTGTTCCCGTCTCTCTGGACGCTCGAGAACTACGTGTCTGCGCTCACGCGTGATGGTGTGTTGTCGTCTTTCATCAACAGTGTGGTGACCGCCGTTTTGAGCACGCTCATCTCGCTGGTGCTCGCTGTTCCGGCCGCTTATGCCATCACGCGGTACCGCACACGACTCGGGCGGGTCTTCATACTCGTGGCCCTCGTGACCAGGATGGTGCCGGCGATCGTTGTGGGTGCACCGATGATCGGCATTTTCCACTCGCTGGGCATCTCTGACACGTCGCTCGCCCTAGCCATCGCCGATACCACCATCTCGCTGCCCCTGTCGATCTGGCTGATGGCGAGCTTCTTCGAAGCGGTGCCCGACGAGCTCGAAGAGGCAGCAAAGATCGACGGGGCAAGCCGGCTCGGCGCACTCTGGCGAGTCGTGATCCCGGTTACGTCGGGCGGGATCGCCGTGACCGCGATATTCGCCTTCCTCGCATCCTGGAACGACTTCCTCTTCGCGCTGCTTCTCACCGCCGTGCGGGCGCAGACAACACCGATTGTCATCGCCAATCTGCAAACGCAGTTCGGGTTGGATTGGGGCACGATGACGGCACTCGCCGTGCTTTACTCGATTCCAGTCATCTTGCTCACCTTTGTTCTTCAGCGGCACATCGTTGCCGGACTCACCCTCGGCGCGGTCAAAGGATGACCGTGCCGCTCGCAAATCTCACGTGAACGGGGAGACAGATGGTTCAGAAACATATCGGCATCAGAGACGTCGCCGAGGCGGCCGGAGTCTCGGTGACAACTGTCTCGCACGTTCTCAACAACACCCCTCACTCCCGCACGAGCAGCGAGACCCGAGCGCGTGTGAAGGATGCCGCGGCGAGACTCGGCTACGGCCCGAACCGGATGGCGCAGGGCCTTCGCACACAGCGCTCAGGCATGATCGGGCTTCTGAGCGAAGAGATCGCCACCACCCCGCACGCCGGCCGGATCATCCTCGGCGCACAAGAGACCGCACGCGCTCACGATCTCACGCTGGTGATCATCAATTCTGAGCGAGACGCCAACGACGAGAATCACCGAGCCGACGTCGACGCCCTTCTGAACCGTCAGGTCGACGGAATCCTCTATGCGACCATGTATCACCGCGAACTGTCCCTTCCTGCGAACCTCCTCGGCACACCCGCCGTTCTCATCGATGCGAGCGACAAGGCGGGTCTGGTGCCCTCGGTCGTGCCTGATGAGGAGGGTGGCGCTATCGCAGCGGTTCAGGCGCTCACCGACGCCGGCCATCGGCGGATCGGCTTTTTGAACAACATCGACGACGTGCCGGCCACCCGGGGACGACTAGACGGCTACCGTGCGGTGCTTGCCGCAACTGGTATCACCTACGATCCGCAACTGGTCACCAACTCGCCGTCGGAGACCGCCGCGGGATACGCGGTGGCGCGCACGATACTCGACCAAGCCAATCGGCCGACAGCATTGTTCTGTTACAACGACCGCATGGCGATGGGCGCTTACCGGGCGGCTGCCGAACTGGGCCTCTCGATACCTCACGACCTGTCGATCGTGGGGTTCGACAACCAGGAACTGATCGCCGCGAACATCTACCCGGCTCTGACAACCGTGGCCCTGCCGCACTACGAAATGGGCGCCTGGGCTGTCGAGACTCTCGTCGGCCTTATGGCCGGCCACGAAGAGGGTCGGCTGCTGGCCGACCAGCCGACTCTCATTGCATGCCCGCTGGTCGTACGGGATTCAATCGCACCTCCATTCAGCACCAACCAACACGAACCGAAGGACTGATCATGCTCCACCTTCCCGCAGCGTGGGTTTGGGACTTCTGGCTCGCCGACGATGGCGACCAGTTCCACCTCTTCTTTCTCAAGGCGTCGCGAGCTCTCATCGACCCGGACAAGAGACACTGGCGCGCGAGCATCGGGCACGCGACATCGGCCGATCTCTCCACGTGGACAGAGCAGCCCGACGCCCTCGTGCCCGCAGACGGCCCTTCTTTCGACGACCTCGCCACCTGGACCGGCTCCATCATCAGCGACAACACAGGCACCTGGCGGATGTTCTACACCGGAGTCGATCGGGAGGGCAGCGGACTCATCCAACGAATCGGCTCAGCCACCTCAACCGACCTCAAGGTATGGCACCGTAACGATCCGACCATCGTCATCGCACCAGATTCGCGCTGGTACGAATCGATCGCCGACCGATCCTGGCCAGACGAAGCGTGGCGGGACCCGTGGGTATTCCGCGAGCAGGCAGACGGATTGTGGCACATGCTCGTCACCGCGCGTGCGAACTCGGGGCCGGCCGACCAGCGCGGCGTGGTCGGCCACGCAACCTCCGAAGACCTCACGAACTGGAGTGTCACAGAGCCGCTCTCGAGCCCCAATGCAGGATTCGGTCAGCTCGAGGTGCTGCAGGTCGCGAACGTCGACGGCCGAAACGTGTTGCTTTTCTCTTGCCTCTCGTCCGAGCTATCCGACGAGCGCAAGGCGCGCAGCGAACGTGGCGGCATCTGGGCCGTCAACGTGGACTCGCAGACCGGGCCCTTTGCGATCGAAACCGCCTACCGCATCGCCGACGAGACTCTCTACGTCGGCAGGCTCGTGCAAGACCGTAGCGGCGAATGGCAGCTCCTTGCCTTCAAAAACACCGCCGCCGACGGCGAATGGATCGGCGAGATCACCGATCCGATGCCCGTCACCTGGGTCGACGGCAGACTGACCATCCCGTCGAGCCTCGCCAATCTCGAAGCGAACCTCTCAGCCAGCGAGTCTCTGTGAGCCACGTACTCGTCATCGGTGAAGCATTGATGGATGTTGTCACGAAGACATCCGATGGAACCCGGAACACGACTCGCCACCCCGGAGGTTCACCGGCTAATGTCGCTCTGGGCCTCGGACGGCTCGGCATCCAGACCGAATTTCTGACCTCACTTGCTCCAGACGAATTCGGAAATACGATCGCGCAACACCTCCGCGAATCAGGTGTGTCGATAGCCCCGGAGTCGTTCAACGCGGAACGGACCTCCAGCGCCGTCGCCACCATCGAAACCGCCGGGTCGGCGAGCTACGACTTCAATGTCGTATGGCAGATCGCGGATGCTCCGAGCCTCCCTCCGGCCGATATTGTGCACACCGGATCGATCGGAGCATTCCTTCGGCCCGGCGCCGAGCAGGTGCGAAAGTTTGTGGCGAGTCGGTCTGAGTCTCTCGTTTCATTCGACCCGAACATCAGACCGAGCTTGGTTGGACGTCGAAGCGACGCGCGTGAGCAGTTCGAGCGCTTCGCGGCGATCTCGCAACTCGTGAAGCTCAGCGACGAAGACGCCGACTGGTTATACCCCGGCCACGACCTCGAAACCGTGCGGGAACACTTGTTCGCACTGGGTGTGCTGCTCGTCGCCGTCACGCTAGGGGGGAAAGGTTCTACGTTGTCCACTCCCGAAGACTCGGTCACGATTCCTCCCATATCCGGCGTTCGTGGAGACACCATCGGCGCGGGAGACAGCTATATGGCCGCACTCCTCGCCGGAATTCTGAACCCCGCATCGGGATCAGAGCATCCGAACCGGCTTGCTGGTCTCAAGCGGGACGACCTCCTTTATCTGGGAAACCTCGCTGCCTCTGCCGCCGCCATCACGGTCAGCCGAAATGGTGCCGACTTGCCGAACCTGGATGACCTTCGTCAATTCCGCCTGTCGGTCTGAGCACGCCGCCACGACACGAAAGTGAGAACCTATGCCAAGCGCCAACTACTACGACGTGACGACATGGCCCATCGGTGATCCGGCCGAGGACATCGGTGAGGTGTTCAACAGCATCATCGCTGACATCAAGAGCCGACAGGCAGCCACCGATGAGAATATGGGCGGAAAGCCGGGCGCGGTGATCTACATTCCGCCCGGGGATTACCACCTGCGCACGCAGGTGGTAATCGACATCAGCTTCCTCAGAATCGAGGGCTCGGGACACGGCTTTACGTCGTCGAGCATCCGGTTCAACGTTCCCGAAGACGAATGGCCCGACTTGCACGAGCTGTGGCCCGGAGGCAGTCGCATTCTCGTAGACATTCCCCTCGGCCGAGGGTCGGAGGAGTCCACGGGCGCCGCCTTCTCCATTGAGCGAAGCGGGAGCCCGCGGATCAGCTCGGTCGAGTTCTCGAACTTCTGCATCGACGGGTTGCACTTCAACCCAGACGGCTCGGAGCTGCATCCAGAGAACACCTATGTCAACGGGAAGACGGGTATCTATGTCGCGAACGCCAATGACTCGTTCCGCATTACCGGCATGGGGTTCGTCTACCTCGAGCATGCTTTGACGATCTACAACGCAGACGCGCTCTCCGTTCACGACAACTTCATTGCCGAATGCGGAAGCTGCATCGAGTTGCGTGGGTGGGGACAGGCATCGAAGATCACCGACAATCTGATCGGAGCAGGCTTCAAGGGTCACTCGATCTATGTCGAGAACCATGGCGGCCTTTTGATCACCGCCAACAACATCTTTCCCCGTGGTGCGAGCAGTGTTTGTCTCAATGGCGTCACGCGTTCAAGCCTCAGCAGTAACCGCTTGCATTCGTTCTACCCGGGGATGGTGGTTCTCGCAGCGAACAGTTCGGAGAACCTCGTGGCGTCGAATCATTTCCTGCGTGACCACGAGCCCTGGACGCCCTTCTTGGGAGTAGACAACGGACTGGACGACCTTTACGGACTTCTCTGTGTCAGCGGCAGCAACAATTCGATCATCGGTAACCACTTCTCCGAGGTCATCGACTCACAGAGCATCCGTCCACCTGGTGCGACGCCTGTCATCATCCGGCTGATGGCGGGCAGTGGCAACTACGTCACCAACAACCACGTGGTGGCGATGGACGTTCACGCCACGTCGAGTGGCTCCGCCTTCTCCGCTCAGGTGGATGCTCTGCTGACGACCGGGGCTTCGGACGACCTCGACGTTACGGCCGTCATGGTCGATTCCGAATCAGCTCGAAATACCATCCTCGATTCTGGAAGCGACGCCCAAGTTGTCGCAGACAGGGCTGTCAACGCCTTGAGGGCCACGCCCGCCATCGCGCCGCCGACAGACTCGTAGTGCAAAAGTCGTGACTCAACCCGCTTGAGTCTCGGCCTCCGCGCGCCGCGCCAGCGTCGCCCGCACCCAGCCCGCGACCGGCACGACGTCGTTGAGTTCGTAGTCGCCGATCGCCTGTTCCCGCGAGATCGCGGGGTTGTGGCTGGCGATCGTGCGGGCGTTTCGCCAATGGCGGTCGAGTACACGATCGGTGTCTGTCGCTGACGCGCCGCCGACCTCGAAGAGCAGTGTTGTCGCCTCGAGAACGGTGGGCAGCACGATCTGCTGCGCACGGAAAGCCGCGAGCGCCGCCTGCACGTGCACCTCGTCTGTCTCAACCCCGGCTTCCCGCGCCTCGTCGATGGCGTCGAGCTTGGCCGCCACGGCGAGCACGTTGCTCTCGGCCGAGAACGACAGGCTCGAGAGCCGCCCCACGACCCGCTGTACCAGCGGATCGGCACGGGGGCTGGATGCTCCCACCACACCGAAGTGCCGCGTGCGTGGACGCACGAAGGCAACTGCATCCCGCAGCACGGCCCGGCTGATCCCGGCGAGGGCTGACATGAGCACCGTCTGGAAAAACGCGACGGTGCTGGCGTGCTCCATGGCCTGATCCGTCGTCAGGCGGATGATGTGTTCGGGCTTCACCACGACGGACTCGAAGACCGTAGTGCCGCTGCCGGTCATCCGCTGCCCGAATCCGGCCCAGTCGTCGACGCGCGTGACGCCGCGGGCGGTGGTGGGCACGAGCACGGTGACGTGCTCGCCGTCGAGCTTCGCCGAGGTGATCACCCAGTCTGCGAAAATCGTGCCTGTGCTGTAATATTTCGTGCCCGAGAGGGTCAGGCTGCCATCGGCGCTCTCCTTGACGACCGCCGTGGATCCGGTCTCAGGGCCGCGTTCGGCCATCGCGTTGCCCACCAGCACGCCGTCTGTGATCGCTTCGAACCACCACGCGCGCGAGGCTTCGTCGTGCGCTCGGCGCCGGCCCTCGACGAAGGCGAAATGCCCGCGCAGGGCCTGCGGCAGGTTCGAGTCGGCCTCGCCGAGTTCGATGAGCAGCCGCACAGTCTGAGTCAGGGTGGCGCCGAGCCCGCCGTACTCGACGGGCACGCGAACGGTGCCGAAGCCGGCCTCCCGCAGCCACTCGATTTGCTCGAACGGAAGCTGCCGCGCCTGCTCGCGTTCGATAGCGCCTTCTGCGATGCGCGCGAAGACCGGGCGGAACCGCTCGAGTAGCTCGGCGTCGGTGGGCGCTTGCGTCGTTGCAGCCACGTCGGCGAGCTCCGCCATCAGCTGCGCGCTCCGATCGGTTCGCCGGTCGCGATCGCGGCTCCGTCTTGCAGGTGCGCTCCGCCGCGGTAGCGGGCTCCCGGATGCTCGTCGAAGAGCCTCTGGTTGCCGGTGCCGAACAGGCGCTCACGCAGCGTCGACTCCTCGTACTTCGTGCGGTAGAGGCCCCGCTTCTGCAGCTCGGGCACCACGTAGGTGATGAAGTCTTCTGCCGAGCCCGGCGAGACGAACTGCCGCAGATTGAAGCCGTCGATGTCGGTGTCGGCCACCCAGCGTTCGATGGCGTCGGCGACGTCGGTGGCCGAGCCGGCGACGAAGAACGGGTTGCGGTCGAAACGCGTGATGCGCTCGAGCGCCTCGCCCACGGTCGATCCAGGCGCGTAGCGGCGGTTCTGCGGCGAGTTGTCGCGACCACGGCGGTTCTCTGCCGCGAGGATGTCGGAGATAAGGGCATCCTTCGGGTACGCGGCGAGGTCGATGCCGCCGCCGCCCGCGTGGGCGAGGTAGCCTTCGGCGCTCGAGAGCCTGCGGTACTCCTCCGCCTTGGCGAGGCCCGCTTCACGATCTTTACCGACGATAATGACGGCGCTGGCGAACGTCTTGATGTTCGTGCCGCCGCGCCCGTTCTCGTCGGCCTGGCGGCGGATGTCCGCGATGTTGTCGGCATAGTTCTGGAGCGTTGTACCTCCGACGAACACGGCCTCCGCGTGCCGCGCGGCGAACTGCTTGCCTCGGGTGCTGCTGCCGGCTTGGAAGAGCACGGGCGTGCGCTGCAGCGATGGCTCGCTGAGGTGGGGGCCGGCGACCCTGTAGTTGGCGCCGACATGGTTGATGTAACGCACCTTCGACGGGTCAGTGTAGATGCGGTTCTCACGATCGCGGATGACCGCGTCGTCGTCCCACGAGCCCTCCCACAGCTTGTAGAGCACGTCGAGGTACTCCTCGGCGATCTCGTAGCGGTCGTCGTGCGCCACCTCGTCGTCGAGCCCGAAGTTGCGCGCGGCGTTCGGCAGATATGAGGTGACGATGTTCCAGCCGAACCGCCCCTTCGTGAGGTGGTCGAGCGTCGACGCCCGCCGGGCGAATGCGAACGGCGGCTCGTACGTGGTCGAGAATGTCGCGGCGAAGCCGAGGTGTTTTGTGACGGCAGCCATGGCCGGGATCACGAGCAGCGGATCGTTGCTCGGAATCTGCACGCCCTCGCGCAACGCCGTCTCCGGGCCGCCGCGGTAGCCGTCGTAGGTGCCGATCACGTCGGCGAGAAAGACCGAGTCGAACAGTCCCTCTTCGAGGAGCTTCGCCTCCTCGATCCAGAAGTCGAGGTCGTTGAATCGGTGCCGGTTGTTCTCGGGATGCACCCAGAGGCCATGCGAGATGTGTCCGACGGTGTTCATCTCGAAGAGATTGAAGGAGATTTGCTTTGTCATTTTCGCCACTTACTGTCACTGGCCGCGCAACGTGGTGCCGGCCGCTCAATCCATGCTTGCGCGGGATGCCCGCCAGCACGAACTCGGCCGTCACATTACGCAATCCGTGGTGGGGCGTCGAGCCGCGGCGCAACGTTACGTCATGTGAAGTCATACTTCGACTCGCAGTTTGGTCTACCTGCGTCTGCCGAGACAGTCTGGATGAACGGAGGGTGTCTGCGCGAATACAGCCCACACACCTCCGAGACCTCCTTGCCCGTGATCCTCAGAACAGAGACCAAACACATGTCTGACACCATCGACGGCGCCGCAACGCCGGCGCCGCAGCTGCCGCCCAAGCGTCCCGAGAAGAAGCGCAACCGCACCGGATGGATCGTCGGCATCGTCGTCGTGGCCGTCGCCATCATCGTCGCCGCCGTTCTCATCATCGTGAACATCACCGCACCGAAGTCGGCCGAGGCCGCTCCGATCGTGGTGAAGATCGGCACCTCCGACTCGAGCCAGCCGTACTGGGCCATCTTGAAAGAGAAGGCGCTCGCCCAAGGCATCGATATCGAGCCGGTCAACTTCAGCGACTACAGCCAGCCGAACCCCGCGCTCGAGCAGGGCCAGATCGACATGAACATCTTCCAGCACCTGCGCTTCCTGTCGCAGTACAACGTCGACACCGGTAACGACCTTGAGCCCATCGCATCGACTCTGATCTCGCCGCTCGGCCTCTACTCGCAGAAGTGGAAGACACTCGCCGACATCCCCCAGGGAGGCACCATCGCCATCCCCAACGACCCATCGAACCAGTCGCGGGCCCTCTTCGTGCTGCAGTCCGCAGGCCTCCTGAAGCTCACGGGCGACAAGTTCGCCCCGACTCCGGCCGACATCGACGCGGCGAACTCGAAGGTCAAGGTCGTCACCGTCGATGCCGCGCAGACGGTGCTCTCAATGGCTTCGGTCGACGGCTCCGTTGTCAACGGCAACTACGTGCTCGACGCCAAGATCGACCCGAAGTCGGCCCTGTATGCCGACGACCCGAACGCGCCCGGCGCCCAGCCCTACATCAACCTCATCGTGGTGCGCGCGGCCGACATCAACAACCCGATCTACCAGAAGGTCGCCGACCTCTACCACGACCCGGATGTGCTCAACTCGGTGCTCGCCGCGTCGAACGGTACGTCGGTGATCGTGCAGGGTTTCGATGGGCCGAAGCTGCGCGACCTGCTGAAGACCATCGAAGCCCAGGTCACAGCGTCGAACTGATCAACGTCCACCGCTTCACCGAGGATGCACCGCCAGGCCACCCGGCCGGGTGGTGCATCCTGCTGACCACCGAAAGGTAACCCCGTGCCCGCACTCGTCACATTCGAGGGTGTCTCGAAGACATTCCGCACGAAGGAGAGCACCGTCACCGCGATCGACAACATCGACTTCGCGGTCGAGGAGGGCGAGATCTTCGGCGTCATCGGGTACTCGGGCGCGGGCAAGAGCACCCTCGTGCGCCTGGTCAACGGGCTGGAGCGCATCAGCTCCGGCACGCTGACGGTCGACGGTCACGACGTGGGGCGGATGAGCGAGCGCGAGTTGCGCAAGGTGCGCCTGAACATCGGGATGATCTTCCAGCAGTTCAACCTCTTCCGCTCGCGCACTGTCGCGGGCAACGTCGCCTACCCGCTGCGGGTGGCCGGCTGGAAGAAGGCCGACCGCGATCGGCGCGTGGCCGAACTCCTCGACTTCGTCGGGCTGCTCGAACG
>JAODBB010000226.1 GCA_025463745.1 Subtercola sp. | reverse complement strand
CGAAGAGAATGGCGGCCAGCCAGCGCAGCAGCCCGTTCTCACCGTTGTCGGCCAGCAGCATCCAGAAGAAGAGCGGGGCGAGAAGGATGCGAACGATGGTGATCGCGTTCGGCAGGTTCCAGTTGCTGGGTCTTTCGGGCGCTGCGGCCGCTTGGGAATCGCTGGGAAGGGTCATGGTGCTACTCTCTGCCGGTGAGGCCCCACGCGTCTTCGTCGGATGCGACCTCTTCTTCAGGATACTCGGGGCCGGGCTCGGCGAGCGGGTCGGAATACGACATCTGTGCACTGGCGGCGCTCGTGCTCGACTGTGCAGGAGAAGACTGTGCGGGGGTCGAGTACTGCGCGGATTCGGCACCGCCACCCGACACCGCCGCCGCAACATCCGACCCCCGCAGCATCGCCAGCACCTCGGCCAGCTGTTCGGGCTTCACCAGCACGTCGCGGGCCTTCGAGCCCTCTGACGGGCCGACGATCTCGCGCGATTCCATCAGGTCCATGAGGCGCCCGGCCTTGGCGAACCCGACCTTGAGCTTGCGCTGCAGCATCGAGGTCGAACCGAACTGCGTGTTGACCACCAGCTCGGCGGCCTGCAGCAGCACCTCGAGGTCGTCTCCGATGTCGGCATCGATCTGCTTCGACACAGCCGCGACAGTGACGTCGTTGCGATACTCGGGCCGCGCCTGGCGCGTGACGTGCTGAACGACCTTCTCGATCTCGCTCTCGCTGACCCACGCGCCCTGCACCCGAATCGACTTCGACGCGCCCATCGGCAAGAACAGCGCGTCACCCTGGCCGATGAGCTTGTCGGCACCCGGCTGATCGAGAATCACGCGGGAGTCGGTGACGCTGGTCACCGCGAAGGCCAGACGCGAGGGCACATTCGCCTTGATGAGGCCGGTCACAACGTCGACACTCGGGCGCTGGGTCGCCAGCACAAGATGGATTCCGGATGCCCGGGCAAGCTGCGTGATGCGAACGATCGAGTCTTCGACATCTCGAGGCGCCACCATCATCAAGTCGGCGAGCTCGTCGACCACGACCAGCAGATACGGGTACGGCTTGAGCACACGATGGCTGCCCACCGGCAGGATGATCTCCTTGTTCACCACCGCGCGGTTGAAGTCGTCGATGTGCCGAAACCCGAAGCTCTCGAGATCGTCGTAACGCATGTCCATCTCTTTCACGACCCAGGCCAGCGCTTCGGCGGCCTTCTTCGGGTTCGTGATGATGGGAGTGATGAGGTGCGGCACGCCCTGATACGCCGTCAACTCCACACGCTTCGGGTCGATGAGGACCATGCGCACCTCGGCGGGTGTGGCGCGCATGAGGATGCTCGTGACCATCGAGTTCACAAAGCTCGACTTACCCGATCCGGTCGAACCGGCCACCAGAAGGTGAGGCATCTTGGCGAGGTTGGCGATGATGAACTTGCCTTCGACGTCTTTACCGACGCCGATCGTCATGGGGTGGTGGTCGTTGGTCGCCTTGGCAGAGCGGAGCACGTCGCCGAGCACCACGATCTCGCGGTCGGTGTTCGGAATCTCGACGCCGATGGCACTTCGCCCCGGAATCGGCGAGAGGATGCGCACTTCGTTGCTCGCCACCGCGTACGACAGGTTCTTGCTGAGCGCGGTGACCCGCTCGACCTTCACGCCCGGGCCGAGTTCGATCTCGTACCGCGTCACGGTCGGCCCGCGTGAGAAGCCGGTGACCTTGGCGTCGACCTGAAACTGTTGCAGCACGTTCGTGATGGCGGCGACGATGTCGTCGTTCGCCTGCGATCGAGCCTTCGAAGGCTCGCCGAGCGTCAGGCTCGCCGCCGGGGGAAGGGCGTAGTTCAGCGCCTCGAGTTCTTTGATCTCGGCGAGCGGGATGAATCCGTCGCCCACACCGCCGGCCGGGGCTGCACCGGCCCCGGCTCCAGCACCCGCCAGACCCGGCCCCGGGAGCGTCGCCGGGATTGTCGCCGACCCGGCCGCGCCTGCCACGCCGCCCACGGCATCCGGAAACAGGATGCCCGTGAATGAGGCCGTCGTGTCGGTGGCCGAATCGTCGCGGATGCCCGTGGCCGACTTCGAGCCGGGCAGAATCTCACCCGTGAAGCGCTTCACCGCGTTCTCGGCGGCCTCCATATCGCCCAGCAACGCAGCGCCGAAGCTCGCCGTGCTGTCGATGACTTCGGTAGCCGGAGTACGGTCTTCGACCACCGTGCGATCGACGACCGTGTGGTCGACTGCGGTGGTAGGAATTATGGGGCTGTCGAAGGCGGGATCTTCTTCGCGGCCACTCTTGTTGCGCCGCCACCAGGGCAGCGAGTCGTCGACCTCTTCGAAGTCGAGTTGCAGGTCGCCGATGGTGGTATTCGATCCGTCGGGGTTCGTGCCGGCCTTGACTGCCTTCGCGTCTTTCGGCTCGCGCTCAGTCGGTGCCTCGCCGAATGCGGCGCCGAACAGGTACGAGTACAGCTCTTTCACACGTACCCCCACCTTGTTCGGCGGCGTCTTCGTGATGATGAACAGCGAGAGAACGAGCAGCAGCGACACGATGATCGTGGCACCGATCGACGTGGTGATGACGATCAGCGGCGCAGCGAGCACCCAGCCGAGGACTCCGCCCGCATCGGCGAGCTTCTCCATGCCGTCGGCAGGTGAGGGCTGCGCACTGAAGATGTGGCAGAGGCCCGACACCGTGAGTGTCAGGATGCCCAGCCCGATGCCGATGCGCCCGTTGTCGTTGACCGAATTCGGATGCCGGAACAGCCAGATCGCGAGCAGCAGCATCACGACCGGCAGCGCGTACGCCACTCGGCCGAAGAGGCCGCCGAACGTATACGCGTCGAGGAGGTTTGCGACGGGATTGGCTACCAGGAACCACTCGACGACGGCCCCGGCGATCGCCAGCAGCAGCAGCAAGAAGGGAAACCCGTCACGCCGCTCGTCTTTCGCGAGCTTCTCGTGACCGAATGCGCGTGCGGCGCCCCCGGCGAGATGCGCGAGCCCGAGGTACATCGCGCCGAACGGCCCTGGGCCCTGCTCTTCGACGGGATACTTCAGCGTCTTCTGCACCGTGGTCGGCGCGGTTCTCGTGGCGGGCTTGCGCGCACTCGCCGCGGCACCGCTCTTCGCCCCACCCGCGCCGCGGGCGCGTGAGTTCGACCTGGTACTCGTAGCCATGCGCCTACGCTACTGTCGCGCTGCCGTTTCGCCCGGTAGCCGCTCCGCGC
>JAODBB010000141.1 GCA_025463745.1 Subtercola sp. | reverse complement strand
TGCCACCGGCCTGGCTGGACTGGACCAGAACCCCCAGACCCCGCCACCCAGCAACGCACCCGAACCCGCCTGAAACCCCTCCAAATGGCCGACCTCCCGGCCCGCCGCGAACCCTGGCAACGCAACGTTCCACACGAACCAGACACGGAACCTGGCTGGTCAGTGCCCGGCGGCAGCCACGGCCGCCGCGGCGATATGCCATGACCCGCACGAGCGCACCACTCTGCCGCTCACCGACCACGAAAGAGCACAATCACCGACAACGGCTGCCGCAGGGTGAACGATTCTGCGAGCAACCTCGTTGGCTTAAATGGGGCAGAAACGCCGCCCCGCAGTTCTGAAGGGGAAGTAGGTCTCTTGTATGAATAAGCGTTTCGTTCTCGCGCTGGCAGGCATAGCAGTTACAACGCTCGCTCTCGCCGGTTGCGCGTCTACCTCGTCGACAACGACAACGACATCGGGCGGGCCGACGACGTCATCCAGTGCCTCTCCGACGACCGCCCCGATGGCGGCCGGTGGTGATCTGTCGACCGCAAGCACGTCGCTCGGCACGATCGTGGTCAACGGCCAGGGCCGATCGGTGTACCTCTACACCAAAGACACGCAGAACTCTGGCGCGAGTACGTGTTACTCCCAGTGCGCCGGTGTCTGGCCGGCCGTCACCACGACATCGACCACACCGGTCGTCGCCAGGGTGACCGGCACGGTCGGCACCATCACGCGCACCGACGGAACCATGCAGGTCACGCTCAACGGCTGGCCGCTGTACACCTTCGCCAGTGACGCTGCGGCGGGGGATGTCGCGGGTCAAGGTGTCATGAACATCTGGTTCGTCTTGACGCCGGCCGGCCAGGAGGTCACCGCCGCAGCGACAGCCGCGCCGTCAAGCTCCTCGGGCTCCTCGTCGGGAGGAACCTCGAGCGGGTCGGATGCCGGCGGCGGCTGGTCGTGATCGGTCGATGACCACCTCTCTCGTCGGGTCGAAAGACCCCGCGAGGCCAGCTGATCGGTCGTCGTCGGGCGATACGTCGCGGCGGCCGATCAGCCCGTTGGCCTTCATCGGTGTCGCGCTGACATCGTTCGGCGGCCCGCTCGCGCTGGCCGCTCTGTATGCGCCTAGCATCGTGTCGGATGCCGGCGCATCCGCTGGTCTTGCCATGGTCGCGGCCATCGTGGTCTTCGTTGTACCGCTGGCTATTTGGTTGCGGTACGCGAAGCACATCAATTCCTCAGGCGGTCTGTACGCCTTCGTAAAGGCGGCCGTCGGCCGGCCGATCGCCCTCGCGCAAGCCGGCTTGTGGATCGTCAGCTATCTGCTCTACCTGATGTATACGACGGCCCAGGTCGTCTTTGACACGCTGCCAGCCGTTCTGCCGGGCGAGCGCCAGTAACAGCCGGTGCTGGAGATCGCGATTCCGCTCGCTCTAGCGGGAGTCATGCTCGCGGGGCGCAGCGTCACACTGATCGTCACGGGGGTTCTGGGTTTCGGGCAGTTGGCTCTGGCCGGCGTATTGGGGGGCGACACAATCGTTCACCTGGGAGCGCCGCTGCCGAGTTTCGGGACGAACGCGCCGGGCACATCGCTGGCGACCGCCGCCGCGCAGACATCACTCTTGTATATCTGCGGCAGCCTGCCGTTGTTCCTCGGCGGTGAGACGCCCCGGCGCACCGTGCGTCGGGGCCTCGTCATCGCGTATGCAGCGACTGCTCTCGTGATCGTCGCGGCGGTCTTCCCGTTCGCCGCCGACCCCGTTCTCACCCGTGCCGGCATCCCCGGGATGGCGATGGCGGAGCAGTTCGTGGGCTCCGGATTCGCGAAGACAATCGGAATCGGCGTGGTCGTCTCGGTGTGCGGAGTCATGCTCGTCGAGTATCTGGCGCTCACGCGGCTCGTGCCTGTCGTGACCTCGTGGCCCCGGCGCCGGGTGACGATCGGAATCGGCATCGCGATCGTCGCGATCGCCCCCATCAGCCTCATCAACCCCGACCTGTTCTACGACTCGCTGCTGAAAGTGTCGCTGATCGCACTGTGGCTGAGCCAACTCATGGTGTTCGCGGTCTATCCTCGGTTCGCCGCTAAATTCGGCGGTCGCGCTGTACCGGCCTGGGCGCTCAGCATTATCGCGTGCGCCTTCGCGCTCTACGGTGTGTGGGCGACGATCAACCATGCTGCGAGCTGAGCCGAGCTAATTCATCGGCAGCCAGAACGCCAGCGATCCGCTGTGCGCCGAACACAGTCGATTTGCATAAGTGAGTTAGCCTCAGTACCCTCATACGAGGGAGCCGACCTCCCAGGCGATTCATCTGGTGTTCGATCTGCAGAGGGAGTGACGACATGCGCTACGAATACTGATTTCAAGAAGAAACGATCTGTTGGCTGGGCCTCTGGTCTAGTCGGCCCAGCCAACAGAATCACGCCACCATGAGGACGAACTTGTGATTCCCGTTCCGCTGTATGACCCACTAGACCCCGACGTAGTGTCTTCTCCGTACGCGGCGTACGATGTGCTCCGCGAGAACTCTCCGTTTTGGCATGTCGGGATGCGCTGCTGGATCGTCATGAAGTACGACCTCTGCATTCAAGTTCTCAAAAATTCACGAATTTACGTTTCAGATTGGCGCCTCGCCGGAATCGGACACGACACTTCCTCCGAGGAGGCTCTCGGTATTCAGGTTTTGGATGGGGCGGCTCATACACGTCTGAGAAGTAGTTTCACCAGAGCGATGAACTCCACTGTTGAGATGAAGACCATTCAGACGTCAGTGCGCGCGTTGATGAGGTCTCGGCTCCAAGAAATTCCTCAAGGCACACCATTCGATTTTGTAACGACAGTTGGCCGCCCTGTGTCATTGGAAGCCATCTGCAATGTTCTCGGAATCGAAGTTCCAGAGTCGGATTCGTTCGCCGCTATGGCAGAGGCCCTCATTCGAGGTATGGACGCCGGGTTGATCCCCGAGCGCGAAGAACCAGCGAAGCGCGCCAAACAGGAACTCAACGCTTTGATCGCCCAGTGGAGCGAGTACCGATTTCTGCCGTACTCCAACGGGATCCTCCAAAAGACGCTAAATTCGGCGGCTGAGTACGGGATCCCTGAACAACAGATTCTCAGTACCGCGCGTCAATTCTTTCTCGCCGGCTACAGCACTACCGTCGCCGCAGCTGCCAACGCCATTTTCGCGATTGCCACCGATCGCGAACTCTCAGAGTCTCTCCAACAGAATCCCGCTCTCATTCCAGCAACGATCGAAGAGCTTCTGCGTCTCGACGGCCCGGTGCAAGGCACGAGTAGAGCGTTAAGCGCGGACGCGACTTTGGGTGATGTGCCCATGCGCCGCGGCGAAATCGTCCTGTGTCTATTCGGTGCGGCCAATCGCGATCCTGAAGTGTTTCCAGACGCGAACCACATCGACATCACGCGAGTCGGTAACCGACATCTTGGATTCGGTTGGGGGCCACACGCTTGCACTGGTGCGCTCTTCGCGCGAGATGTTCTCAAAGTAATTGTCGAAGAAGTGCTCGCCACAGGACTACCGAGAATTGTTGGAAGGGTATCTCGCTCACCGCGGGCGACACTTCGCTACCCCGACAGCCTTTTCATGAGCATCGAGCGCTCGTGACCATCGTTCAGATGCCGGGCGCGTGGCACCCGCTGGATTCCGAATCGAGACCGTTGTTCGAAACGCTTCATCAAGAAGGAGGATTGCACTGGAGCGAGCTGCTTGATGGCTGGGTGGTCAGCAATTACAACTTGGCAGCGGCAGTGCTGAAAGATCACGCAACCTTTGCGTCGGATCCGCGCAGAGCGGGACTCGAGTTGCCGGACGAAGCTCTTAACCTTCAACTCCTGGACCCACCCGACTTCAGCTCATTGCATCGCGTGATCGTGAGCTTATTGCGACATAACGATGTGGACGCCGCCCTTGAATATGTCGGGAATCTCCTTGCTGACCAGCTTTATGTGAAACCTGGACTCACGGTGGATCTTGACGGAATGAGCGACGTTAGCCTTCCTATCGCGGAAACGTATATGAATCAGATCCTCGGGGTGACCTCGTTCGACCACGCCGAGATTGCCGCTATCGCCCGAGACATCACTAACGGCATGGACTCAATATTCATGCCTGAATATGGGCCACCAGCCCGCGCTGCACGCGCATCGATGTCGAAAATAATCGGTGGCTGGATCGCAACCAGTGCTCCAGGGTCTCCACTCCAGCGTGCTGCGGCATCAGCGAACGACGCCGGAGTGAATCGATCGACATTCACCAATTCGCTGCGATCAATCGTGCTCTCGGCATACACCTCACTGCCAGCGGCTATCTCTTCCGTCCTATACGAGGTAGCAAACCGGCGCATCGATTGTCGGGAATGGATCGAACGGGGACTCGTCGACTCCGGACTCAAATGAGATCCTTCGATTGCATCCACCATTCCAGGCCACGTCTCGCTTTTGTGCAATCGACTCTGTCGCTTCTGGCCAGCCACTCTTGAGGGGTCAATCCGTCACCGTCCTGCTGAAGGCGGCCAACGTCGATCCGACAATATTCTCAGTCCCGTACGAACTAAACCTGTCGCGCAACAGCGGGAGGAGCCTTTCGTTCGGATATGGCATCCATGCCTGCGCAGGCGCTCTCCTCGCCTCAACACTGTGCGAATTTTTGATCGAATTCTTGGCCAAGACCGAAATCAACCTCAGTTTGGCAGGGCCAACAACAAGAGCTAGACACGCGACCGTGCAGATCTTCGGTTCCCTCCCGCTTCTCGCAGCCCGATGAACATCGACGGCTAGAAATGCCGCAGGACTTGTTCACAGAAGGAGCTTCCAAGCCAGAACTTCGTCGTCGCCTCGGCTATCTGGCAGTTCCACTGGCCGGTACGCAACTCACCGCCGTCGTATTGTCGGCGACCGACACCGCGATGATGGGGCTGTTGGGCGTCACAGCCCTCGCCGCCGGGGGCCTGTCCATAGTTGTCTTCAATCAGTTTCGAACCATCGGCACTGGTCTCATAACCTCGGTGGGAAACGAAATAGCGTCGGCGCGGCCGACTCGGTCAACTGTCGAAGAAAAGATTGTCTCTCGCAGGGAACTACTCCGGGCAGGGCTCCTCGTTGCCACTATCGCGGGACTAGTCGGCGGCACCGCCATCGCCGTCGGCGGCACACTCTTAACCTTGCTCGGGCAGGATGTGAATGTTGCGGCCACCGCAAGCCCGCTGCTCATTGCCCTGGCCCCGGGGCTGCTCCCAGTGCTCTGGTTCCAAGTTCTCCGACAGTACGCGATCGGCATTGGCAAACCTCAGTCGATATTGGCGATCACCATCGCATCCATCGCTCTCAATGTTGTTCTCGACGTGGTTCTGATCTATGGCTGGGGTCCCTTTCCGGAGCTGGGTCTTACGGGCGTAGGAGTCGCGACTACCGTCGTTCAGTTCGCGAACTTTGCCGCTCTGATATTCCTGGTCAGGCGAAGCCCAACGCTCTCGGTGTCGTTCTCACTCCGGGCATGGAAAGCCACAAAGACTGACGTTTCTGCAATCACTCGTCACGGCTACAAAATCGCCGCGACATTCGGCAGCAGTTCGTTCTTCTACGTGAGTGTCGCGTTCATCATGGGAGGGATTTCCCCAATCGCTCTGGCTGCCCATAGCATCGTGTACCAAATATTCTCAATCACTTTTCAGATAGCCAACGGCGTATCTCAGGCCTCATCCATATTGGTTAGCCATCTCGTCTCCGCCAAGGAGTACCTCGCTGTGGCCTACATCAACACTGTGTCTCTGGTCTCGATAGCAACCATCGCCGCACTGTTCGGCCTCACTTACGTACTATTCCCAACGATCCCATTAGGTATCCTTGGTGCCGAGCCCAGTGGCGACTTGTTGTCCTCCGCGCGAGCTTTGCTTACAATCGCGATCGCAACCCAAGTTGCAAGCGGATTCCAAAACATCAGCGTTGGAGTGCTCCGCGGGCTCGGAAACACATCGTCAAGCCTCCGATACTCTCTGATCGGGTATTGGATTGTCGGGCTACCAACCGCACTGCTCCTAGCCTTCCCCGCTCACCTCGGTCCGAATGGAATCTGGATTGGCATCACCCTCGGCCTCGCATTTATTGGTATCGCCTTGCAAATCAAGATCCGTCGGGAACTGTACAGGCAGGGGCAGAGAGCGCTTGTATGAGGAGATGAATACGTTAGATCCGATCTCCGACCGCAGACCGCGGTCGCGTTGATGCAGGGACAATTGATGCAGCGTAGAGGGGTGCCGCCATGCAGCTGACCGAGTTCACCTTCGAAGGCTTGCGCCGCCGCCCCGACATCGAAGCACCGAACCTGTTCGCGAGCGACGCCAGTGACCGGCTGATACTCGACGAGGCGAGCAGCGCACTGGCGGGTGCGGATGGCCGCCGGGTCGTTGTGATGGGCGACCGGTACGGGGCACTCACGTTGGGGAGTGCGTTCGGGCACGGATTGTCGGGCATCCGGGTTCATCAAGACGTGCTCACCGGCGAGCTGGCGCTGGCCGAGAACGCCGACGCCGTGGGGTTGAGTGACGTTTACGAGAGCCTGCCGCTCGGCGAATCGCTGCTGACGGATGCCGGTGTCGTTCTGCTGCAGCTTCCGCGGTCGCTGGCCGAACTCGACGAGATCGCCGACGCGATCGCACGGTATGCAGCCGACGACGTTGTCGTATACGCGGGCGGGCGCGTCAAACACCTCTCGCTCGCCATGAACGAGGTGCTGCGGCGGTACTTCGGGAGGGTGAGCGCGACCCACGCTCGACAGAAGTCGCGGGTGCTGGTGGCGACCGACCGGGTGCTGCCGACGGATGCCCTGCCCTACCCGAAGCTCACCGCCAACGCCGAGCTGGGCCTCACCATCGCCGCCCACGGTGGGGCGTTCTCGGGCACCGCACTCGACATCGGCACCCGCTTTCTGCTGACCTTTCTCGACCGGATCGACCCTGCCGCCCGCACCGCCATCGACCTGGGCTGCGGCACAGGTATTCTCGCCGCCGCCCTCGCCGCGAGCCGCCCCGAGCTGACCGTGATCGCGACCGACCAATCGGCGGCAGCGGTCGAGTCAGCACGTGCCACAATGGTCGCGAACAAACTCTCCGACCGAGTGACGGTGCTGCGAGACAACGGGCTCTCGCGGCAACCCGACGGCAGCGCCGATGTCATCGTCTGCAATCCGCCCTTCCACGTGGGCAGTTCGGTGCACACGGGGGTGGCGCTGAGCCTGTTTCGCGATGCGGCGCGGGTGCTGAGGCCTGGGGGGCAGCTCTTCACCGTGTTCAACTCGCACTTGGCCTATCAACCCGAGCTGCGCCGGTTGGTCGGTTCAACCCAGGTACTCGGGCAGAACCAGAAATTCACGGTGACGGTGTCGACGAAAGCAGAGCGGCGAGACTGAGAACACCACAGTTCCGCACCGGCCGGGCCAAGTAGGCTGGGGTCTGTGCCAGTTACAGTTCGCGAGGTCAATGCAGTCATCGAGAGCCTGTGGCCCCTCGAGAACGCCGAGGCCTGGGATGCGCCGGGGCTGTTGAGCGGTTCGCCCGCGGCCGGCGTGCAGAGCATCCATCTCGCCGTCGATGCGGTCGCTGAAACGGTCGACGAGGCCGTCGAGCTCGGTGCCGATCTGTTGCTCGTACATCACCCCCTGCTGCTTCGCGGGGTGACGACCGTCGCCGAATCGACCTACAAGGGAGCCATGCTCGCCCGGCTCATTCGCGGCGAGTGCGCGCTGGTCTCAGCCCACACGAATGCCGACATCGTCGAGAACGGGGTGTCGAGCGTCATCGCACGGCGGCTCGGGCTGGTGAACGAGATTCCGCTGGTCGAAAGCGCAGCGCCCGGAACAGGGCTGGGCCGTGCGGGTGATCTCGCCGAGGCCGTCACACTGGGGCGCCTGGCGCTGATTCTGGCCGAGCTGCTGCCGGCCACGGCTACGGGCATCCGAGTCGCCGGAGCATACGACACCCGCATCTCGCGCGTCGCACTCTGCGGGGGAGCGGGCGACTCACTTCTCGGCACCCCGTTGGTGCGCGCGGCCGACGTGTACATCACCTCTGATCTTCGGCACCATCCGGCCTCTGAGGCGCGCGAGCAGGCCGCCATCGGCGGCGGCCCCGCCCTCATCGACGTATCGCACTGGGCCAGCGAGTGGCTCTGGCTCGATGTGGCCGCCGGCCAGCTTCGGGATGCCCTGCCCGGCGTCACCGTGACCGTCAGCGATGTTCGTACCGACCCCTGGGATTTCGTCGTCACACAGTGAGTGCGTGGCCCTGAACCAATTGCACTGGCGTTATCGTGATCTTCAACCCGTTTACTGAAGGAAACCTCCTATGAAAGCACCCGTCTCAGAACAGAGGTCGCTGCTCGAACTTCAGGCGGCCGACACTCGGCTCGCCCAGTTGAACCACAAAGCGAAGAACCTGCCGCAACAGAAGCGGCTCGACGAGCTGGCGACGAAGATCGGTGCCATTTCGCATCGGATGGCGGCGGTGAACGGAGAGCTCGAAGACGCGCAGCTCGAGATCTCGCGGGTCGAATCCGACGTCGAGGTCGTCTCCACGCGCATGAAACGCGACCGTTCGCGCCTCGAAACCAGCTCGTCGACCAAAGACATTCAGGGGCTCGAGCACGAGATCGCCTCGCTTACGAAGCGGCAGTCCGACCTCGAAGACATCGAGCTCGCCGTGATGGAGCGCCTGGACGACATCAACGCACGCCTGGCGCTGGTGGCCGAAGAGCTCGGCATCTTCACGGCCGAGCGTGAAGCATTGCAGACCGAACGTGACGCCGCCCTCGCCGAGATCTCGCACGAGCGGGCGGGCGTGCAAGTCTCGCACGACCTGATCGCCGGCGGCATCGGCGACGAGCTCTTGGCGCTCTACAACAGGCAGCGCGAGCGCTACGGCATCGGGGCGGCCCTGCTCACCCGGGGCATCTCGATGGGCAGCAACGTGAAGTTGCACGAGTCAGATCTGGCGAAGATCCGCCAGGCCGAACCGGATGATGTGGTGCTCGACCCCGACAGCAGCTGCATCCTTGTGCGCACCGAAGAATCCGGGCTCTGACACGTCCCTCGTAGCGCGCAGGTAGACTGATCCACGCGAATGGGTCGGCAAGACGGTCGCGTTGGTCTGAAAGGATCACCGAGGAACGTCCGGGCTCCGCAGAGCAGGGCGGTGGGTAACACCCACCCGGGGCAACCCGAGAGAACAGTGCCACAGAGAACAGACCGCCGCATGGTTCACCTTCGGGTTCATCCATGAGGTAAGGGTGAAACGGTGGTGTAAGAGACCACCAGCTGCCATGGTGACATGGCTGGCTTGGTAAACCTCGCCCGGAGCAAGGTCAGACAGAAGGCAATACGGCTGCTCGTCGTGTCTTCGGGTAGACCGCTGGAGGCGTGCGGCAACGTACGTCGTAGATAGATGGCCGTCCATGGGTGCTGAGCCTGAAAGGGTTCGTTGCCCAAGACAGAACCCGGCGTAGCAGCCGGCCCATTCGCCCTAGCCCCCCAGCAGGAGGCTATTTCTGGGGGTAGATCGTTTCGCCGCGGGCGAGCATCGCCACGTACTCCGTGATCTTGCGAGCGCGGGTCTCGGGGCGTTTCACGTTGCCGATGCGAAAGAGAATCGCGTAGCGATTCTGGCCCGAGAGCGTGCTGAAGAAGGCCGCGGCATCGGGGTTCTCGGCCAGGGCGGCGGTCAGATCATCCGCAACCTCGATGGTCTTCGATCCTGAGTACGCGGCATCCCAGCGCCCGTTGGCCTTGGCACGGTCGACCTCGGCCAGCCCCGACGGGTGCATGCGGCCCGCAGCTACGAGCGCCTCGGCCTTCTCGACGTTGATCTTCGACCAGATGCTCTGCGGCCTGCGCGGCCCGAAGTTCTGCAGAAAGTGGTGCTCGTCGAGGCTGCCTTTCTGCCCGTCGATCCAGCCGTAGCAGAGGGCCTCCTCGACCGCCTCGGCATAGCTGACACTCGGATGCCCGCCGCCCTTCTTGGCTATGGCCAGGCGAACGCCTTCAGAGTCGTCGTGATGCGCGGAGAGCCACGCTGCCCAGGTCACCGCCGAAGCGCAGTACAGAATCTCGCGTACGACCGCCACGATGGCCGGCCCTACTTCGGCGTCGGCTCGCCGACCAGCTGGTTCACGTTGACCAGCACCTTCGGCTGAACGGCGAGTGTGGCAGCGCCCAGGATGCCCGCATTGTTGCGCAACGTCGCCGGCACGAGGGGCGTGCGAATCGAGATCAGGGGCAGAAACTCCTGGTAGCTCTTCGACACGCCGCCGCCCACGATGAACAGGTCGGGCCAGAGCAGATTCTCGAGCTCGGAGTAGTAGGTCTGCAGGCGCGCGG
Source organism: Subtercola sp. (assembly GCA_025463745.1). Taxonomy (GTDB): domain Bacteria; phylum Actinomycetota; class Actinomycetes; order Actinomycetales; family Microbacteriaceae; genus Subtercola. The sequence goes on along the minus strand of JAODBB010000141.1, from coordinate 6,150 downwards.
CCCAGTGCGTCCAACTGAGTTCATCGCGCTCTCGTGCCGCGTACGAGGCCTTCTTCTCGTAATCGCCGCCGTCGATCTGAATGTGGCCGAGCTCGGCATTCGGAATCAGCACGCCGTTGTAGATGAGGGCGGTGCCGATGCCCGTGCCGAGCGTGGTCATGATGATGAGGCCGTTCTTGCCCTTCGCCGCGCCGAACTTCACTTCGGCGTAACCGGCGGCATCCGCGTCGTTGACGAACGTGATGTTGCGCTTCAGGGCGTCTTCGAAGAGATTTTCGGCCTCGAGCCCGATCCACTTCTTCGACACATTCGCGGCCGACATGGTGCGGCCCCGCTGGATGACCGCGGGAAAGTCGATGCCGATGGGGGCGTCGGCCGGGGCATCCTTGAGCTGAATCAGCAACTGCTCGACGGTGTCGATGACGTCTTTCGGCTTGCCGCCTTCGGGTGTGGCGATCTTGATGCGGTCGCTGAGCAGCTCACCTGTTTCGGTGTTGACGATCGCGCCCTTGATGCCGGTGCCGCCGATGTCGATTCCGATGGCGATCGTGGGGGTCGACGTCGGGGGAGTCGAGGTTGTGGGGGCGCCGGCTGACATCGTGGTTTCTCCGATTTCCCGCCTCACCCGTGAGGCGCAGGATCTGAGTCTATTGTGGCAGAGCAATCACGAGGTTCGCGCGACCTCTAAGGAACGCTCAGCACCTCGGCGCCGCGCTCTGTCACGACCAGGGTGTGCTCGAACTGCGCCGTGATCGACTTGTCGCGGGTGAGCACCGTCCAGTCGTCGGCCCACAGCTCCCAGTCTTGCGAGCCGAGAGTGAGCATCGGCTCGATCGTGAACACCATGCCCACCTCCATCACATCGTCGAACCGCGGCGCCGAGTCGTAGTGCGGGATGATCAGGCCCGAGTGAAACGCTTCGCCCACGCCGTGGCCGGTGTAGTCGCGCACCACGCCGTACCCGAAGCGTTTCGCGTACGACTCGATGGCGCGGCCGATCACGTTCACCTGGCGCCCTGGAGCGACCGCCTTGATTCCGCGGTTCATGGCTTCTTTCGTGCGCTCGACGAGCAGGCGCACCTCTTCGCTCGGCTCGCCCGCGAAGAACGTGGCATTCGTGTCGCCGTGCACGCCGTTCTTGTAGGCGGTGATATCGACGTTGACGATGTCTCCGTCGGTCAGCACAGTGTTGTCGGGGATGCCGTGGCAGATGACTTCGTTGACGCTCGTGCAGAGCGATTTCGGGTAGCCGCGATACCCGAGAGTGGAGGGATAGGCATCGTGGGTGATGAGAAATTCGTGGCCGAGGGCATCCAGTTCGTCGGTGCTCACACCGGGCCTGACGTGCTCGCCCACCCAGACGAGGGCCTGTGCGGCGATGCGTGACGACTCGCGGATGTCGGCGATGCGGTCAGGCGAGTAGACATCGGTGCCGCCCCGTTCGTCGGGTTCTCGTTTGCCCACGTATTCGGGGCGTTCGATGCGCAGCGGCACGGCCCGGAGCGGGGAGACCCGGCCCGGGATGAGGTGGCCGGCGGAATCCTTGGGCATAAGATCTATCGTAGTTGAGGCCCCGGCGACCAGTGCCGGTGAGGCCGCTGGCGTAGGGAGAAACACATGTCGGGCGACCCGTCGAAGCAGTACTGGTACAACATCAATACGGGTGAGGTCGAGTTCGGCTATGTCTCACCGGCGCCGGAGCGCGTGGGCCCGTTCGAGACCAAGCTCGAGGCCGAGCACGCCCTCGAGACGCTGCGCGCCAACTCGGCCAAGTGGGCCGAAGAAGACGCCGCGAACGACTAGCGCGTCCCGGCCCGCACTCCCTCCTGAAGTGGTGAGGCAGTTGTGACTCGAGTGAGGCCGTCATACCGACCTCAGCGGGGTCACGACGACCTCAGTTCTTGGGGTCGCGGCCAGTGAAGTCTGCCATGGTCGAGTAGAGGTGGAACACGCGGTCGGCCATCTGATCCCAGACGGCAGTCGGCAGGATGCCCTTGGTCACTTTGGCGATGTGCACGCTCTTCGGCAGCAGCAGCAGCGGTTTGCCCGAGAGCATGGCTCGCCAGACGCGGCCGACGACGTACTCCGGAGTCATGATCGGCGTCATCACGGGGCCCCGGGCGCCCTCGAACATGCCGGTGGAGATATAGCTCGGCGCCACCGTCGTTACTTTCACGTGGGTGTGCCCCTGCTGCGTGAGCTCGAGCCGTACCGAATCGCTCCAGCCGATGATCGCCCACTTCGACGCCGCATAGACGCTCATGCGCGGGTTGGAGATCAGCCCGGCGGCCGAGGCGATGTTCACGATGCGCGCCGCACGACCGCTCTCGATCATGCCGGGCAGAAACTCGCGAGTCACGATCATCGGGCCGATGGCGTTGATCTTCATCGTCTCGATGGTGTCGGCGGCGGTATCGTGCTCCCAGAAAAACTTTCCGCGCACGATTCCCGCGTTGTTGATGAGGATGTCCGGCGAACCGATCTCGGTGCGAACCCGCTCGGCGGCGGCCTGGATGACCTCAGGGTCGCTGACATCGATCACGTCGACGTGCACTCGGGTGCGCCCGGTTTCGGCGTTCAGCCGGGCCTGGATCGCGGCGAGCTTCTCGGCGTTCCGATCCCAGAGAATCACGTCGCTGGCGCCCTCTGCCACGGCGCGCTCCGCGTAGAGCAGCCCCATTCCGCTGGCGGCGCCCGTAATCAGTACGCGTGCCCCCGCGACAGTCCGTGCGCTCATCCCTCGAACTCGTGTTCCGGGGCGGGGTAGGCTCCCGAGACGACGTCGGCGCGAAACGCGCTGACGGCATCGGTCAGCACCTGCGTGAGGTTGGCATATTGCTTCACAAAGCGCGGAACGCGGCCTTGCGAGAAGCCGGCGAAGTCTGTCCAGACGAGAAGCTGGCCGTCGGTGTGCGGGCCGGCGCCCACGCTGATAGTGGGGATGCGCAGTTCTTCGGTGACCCTCTTCGCGACAGAACTCGGCACCATTTCGAGCACGACGGCGAACGCACCCGCATCCTCGACCGCGTGTGCGTCGGCGATAAGGGCTTCAGCACCTTCACCTCGGCCCTGAATGATGTGGCCGCCGAGGCCGTGCTCGCTCTGCGGCGTGAAACCGATGTGCGCCATGACCGGGATGCCCGCATCGACGATTCGGCGAATCTGAGTCGCGCTGCGAACGCCGCCCTCGAGCTTGACCGCGTGCACGTTCGCTTCTTTCATGAACCGAACCGCGGTGTGCAGGGCGTCGTCGGGACCGCCCTCATATGAACCGAACGGCATATCTCCGATGACGAGCGCGCGCTGGGCCGCGCCGGCCACCGCACGAGCGAGGGGGATGAGCTGATCGACCGTGACGGCCAGAGTGGTCTCGTTGCCGAAGACGTTGTTGCCGGCCGAGTCGCCCACCAGCAGAAAGTCGACGTCGGCGGCGTCGAAGATGGCTGCCGAGAGTTGGTCGTAGCTGGTGAGGCCGACGATGGGTGTGCCGTTCTCTTTCGCGATCTGAAAGTGCCGCGTGCGAACGCGCTTGCGAGGGGACTGCTCCGTCATGCCCCCATCCTATCCAGGTGCGAGAGAAGCCGTTTGAGACGAGAGAAGCCACTGCAACGCCTTCTCTCGTCTCAAACGGCTTCTCTCGCGGGCGCGGGCGACGTCAGCCGACGTCGGTGGGGCGGTACGTGATGGGCAGGCGGCGGTCGCGGCCGAAGGCGGTGCGCGAGATCTTGGTGCCGATGGCTGCCTGGCGGCGCTTCCACTCCGAGTGGTCGACGAGGCCGATGATGCGGTCGACAGTGGCCTCGTCGAAACCGCGCTCGACGAGCTCTGTGCGGCCGAGACCGCCGTTGATGTACTCCTCGAGCAGCGCGTCGAGCACCTCGTACTCGGGCAGCGAATCCTGGTCGGTCTGGTCGGGCCGCAGTTCGGCTGACGGCGGCTTCGAGATGGAGTTCTCGGGGATGGGCGGCGTCTCACCGCGACGAGCCGCGAACGCGTTGCGCCAGCGCGCCAGTTCCCAGACCAGCATCTTCGGCACATCCTTCAGTGGGGCGAAACCCCCCACAGAGTCGCCGTAGATCGTCGAGTACCCCACCGCGAGCTCGCTCTTGTTGCCGGTTGTGAGTACGAGGTGACCCTTCTGGTTCGACAGCCCCATCAAGATGATTCCCCGGATGCGCGCCTGCAGGTTCTCGGCAGCGATGCCGTCGAGCTGCAACTGGCTCTCGATCGGTTCGACGAGGTCGGCGATGGCCTGCGTCTCGAAGTGCAGCCCGACACGCTCGGCGAGGTCGTCGGCATCCGACCGGGAATGCCCCGACGACCACTTGCTCGGCATCGAGACGCCGTACACCTTCGACGCGCCGATGGCGTCGGCCGAGAGCACCGCGCAGACCGCAGAGTCGATGCCGCCCGAGAGGCCGAGGATGATCGAGCCGAACCCGTTCTTACGCACGTAGTCACCCAGCCCCAGCACGAGAGCGTTCCAAATCTGCTCGAGTTCTTCGGGCACCACCGCGACGTCGGCCGTGATGGGGGAGCGTGAACCTGCGTCGCGTGGCTCCGGCACCTGCAGATCGACACGCGTCACGTGCTCCGGCAGTTCGTGCACCGTCGCCGCCTCGAGTTCGAGGTCGACCACCAGCAGATGCGGCTGAAACTGCGGCGCCCTGGCGACGATCTCGCCGGTGCGATCGACCACGACGCTGTCGCCGTCGAAGAGCAGATCATCCTGACCGCCCACGATGTTCACATACGCCACGACGGTGTCGTTCTCAACGGCGCGCCGAGTCACGAGCGGCAGCCGAACCTCGTTCTTGTCGCGCTCGTACGGCGAGGCGTTGATCACCAGCAGCAGCCCGGCGTCGGCCGACGCAACGCGGTTGACCGGCCCGCCGTCTTGCCACAGGTCTTCGCAGATGATCAGCGCCACATCGACGCCACGCAGCCGCAGCACGAGCAGCTCGTCACCGGGAATGAAGATGCGGTACTCATCGAACACCGAGTAGTTCGGCAGGTGGTGCTTGGCGTACCGGGCGACGATCGCGCCGCCCTGCATGACACTCGCCACGTTCTGGGCGATCGCGGTGGGCGCGTTGCTCGTGGTGAAGCGACGCGGCTCGAAAGGGCCGTCGGGATGCCCGACCACCACCACCACGTCACCCAATCCGGCCTCGGCGAGTTCTGCCGCCAGCTCTGCGGCACGACGACGGCAGGCCGCGAGGAACGACGGACGGCCGGCGAGATCTTCGATCGGATACCCCGAGAGCGCCATCTCGCCGAACGCCACGAGGTCGGCTCCGGCGTCGCGCGCACGCCGCACCGCGTCGACGATGGCCGCCGAGTTGCCTTCGAGGTCGCCGACAATGGGGTTGGTTTGGGCCAGCGATAAGCGAAGTCTCGGCATAGCCACTAGCCTAATAGCGGCAGCAACACTCGCCAGAAAGAGGTTCGGATTGTCGATGGATAAGCAGCGTGACTTCGTTCTTCGCACCATTGAAGAACGCGGGGTCAAGTTCGTCAGGCTCTGGTTCACCGATGTGATCGGCACGCTGAAGTCGGTGGCCATCGCTCCGGCCGAGGTCGAGGGGGCGTTCGCCGAGGGCCTCGGGTTCGACGGCTCAGCGATTGAGGGGCTCACCCGGTCGTTCGAGGCCGATGTTCTCGCGCATCCAGACCCCACCACTTTTCAGATTCTGCCGTGGCGCGGCGAGGTCGATCCCACCGCCCGCATGTTCTGCGACATCACCACGCCCGACGGCCAGCCTGCCGTCGCCGACCCGCGCAATGTGCTGAAGCGCACCCTCGCCAAGGCGGGCGATCGCGGGTTCTCGTTCTACACGCACCCCGAGATCGAGTTCTATCTGCTGAAGTCGTCGCAGTACGGGCCCGACGGCCCCGAGCCGGTCGACAAGGCGGGGTATTTCGACAACGTTCCCGGTGGCACGGCGCACGACTTCCGTCGCCGGTCGGTGCGAATGCTCGAAGACCTCGGCATCTCGGTCGAATTCAGCCATCACGAGGCGGGCCCCGGCCAGAACGAGATCGATCTGCGCTACGCCGACGCGCTGACCACGGCCGACAACATCATGACCTTCCGCACCGTGATCAAAGAGGTCGCCATCGAGCAGGGCGTCTACGCGACGTTCATGC
>JAODBB010000102.1 GCA_025463745.1 Subtercola sp. | reverse complement strand
ATCGACGACAAGATGAAGTTCATCTTCGAGAGCGCCTTCAACGACACGAGAGACGCGTTCGCGGAGGTCTTTCCCGTGCTCTTCCCGGGCGGTACCGGCAGCATTTCGCTCACGAACCCGGATGATTTGCTGACCACCGGCGTCGAGGTGAGCGTCAAACCAGCCGGCAAGAAGATCGAGCGGCTGTCGCTGCTCTCCGGCGGCGAACGGTCGCTGGCCGCAGTCGCCCTGCTGATCGCGATCTTCAAGGCGCGCCCGAGCCCGTTCTACATCATGGACGAGGTCGAAGCCGCCCTCGACGATGCCAACCTCGGCCGTCTGCTGACGATCTTCCAAGACCTGCGCGAGACATCGCAGCTCATCGTCATCACCCATCAGAAGCGCACCATGGAGATCGCTGACGCGCTGTACGGCGTTTCGATGCGCCAAGACGGCGTCTCGGCGGTCATCGGCCAGCGCGTCGAGGTGGCGTCGTGATGTGGATGCCACGAGCCGAACGCCACCGCGCACGACTGAGCGTCCGCCCTGAGCGTCGTTGTCGCGTCGTGATACCGCGGCAGAGCATCCGCCCGGCCACTCTGGAGGCACGCTGATGCAACTGCCTAAGCCCGGTCGGCTGATCCGGCGCGTGCACGCGGGAAGCTACATGCTCGCCTGGGGCACCATCGCGCCCGATGCGCCGACGACGATCGCCGTCAGGAGTCCCGATTTCGCCGAGGGCGGTGCGATTCCGGCCATCCATGCGGCAGAGGGTGAAGGCGACAACGTCTCGCCCGCGCTGGAATGGAGCGGGGTTCCGGAGGGCACGCGGCAGCTGCTGCTGATCGTCGAAGACCCCGACGTGCCACTACCGCGGCCGGTCATCCACCTCATCGCCCGGCTCGACCCGAGTCGCACCGGCGTCGGGCGCGGCGAGCTGAACGAAGAGGCGACCGATACCGGAATCGTGCTGCATCCGGGCTCGTTCTTCCGGGTCGGCTACGCGGGTCCCAATCCCATTCGGGGCCACGGCCCGCACCGCTACGTGTTTCAGCTCTTCGCGTTGTCGAAATCGCTGCCGCTGTCGGTGACCGCGAAGCGCGAGGAGATCGCCGCCGCGAGCTACGGGAGCATACTCGCCAGAGGCCGCACATGGGGAACATTCGAACGGCCGTAGACCGAAGGGCCGAGCGTGCTAGAGAATATGAGCAGAGCCCACAATTCGACAAAGGAGTCTTTATGACCGACTACGTTTCTCGCGCCGAAATTCTGATTCGCAAGGCTCCCGAAGAGGTGTGGAAGTCCCTCACGGCGACCGGTTCGAACCCAGAAATCATGTTCGGCGCAGAGATCGTGACCGATTGGGAGGTCGGGCACTCAATCGTCTGGAAGGGCGAGTACAAGGGCAAGGCCTACGAAGACAAGGGCACGATCCTCGAATTCGATGCGCCGAACACGCTCAGCATGACGCATTTCAGCCCGCTGACCGGTCAGGCCGACGAGCCTGAGAACTACCACACGGTGTCGTACTCGCTCGAGAAGGTCGCCGAGGGCACCCGCGTCGCGCTCACTCAAGACAAGAACCCCACCGTCGAGGCGGCGGCGCACTCCGAAGAGAACTGGATGCTCATGCTCAAGGGCCTGCGTTCGGTGGTCGAAGGCACCCTCGTCGACGACTGAGGCCACGCCCGTTCCCCTGCGACGGCTGAGCCTTCGTTGGGCGCGACCTGAAAACATTTATGGACTCAGTCCGATAAATGTATAGTGGCCTCATGGTCGAGTTTCTCGTTGCAGACGTCGGTAGTCGATTCGTTCCCTATGAAGAGGGCCTGGTGTTGCAGCAGACGCGCCGCCGAGCCGTCTGCAACGGGGCGGAGAACGTGGTGATTCTGCTCGAGCACGAGCCGGTGTACACGGCGGGCCGCCGCACCGACGACTCCGAACGCCCCACCGATGGGTCTGCCGTGATCGACGTCGACCGTGGCGGAAAGCTCACCTGGCACGGCCCCGGCCAGTTGGTCGGCTACCCCATCGTGAAACTGCGTGAGCCGCTGGATGTCGTCGCCTACGTTCGCACGCTCGAATCCGTGCTGATCGCCGTGCTCGCCGACGCGGGCGTCGAAGGGTACCGCGTCGAGGGCCGCTCGGGAGTCTGGGTGCAGGTGGGCAGCGGCCCGTTCTCGAAAGATGCGAAGATCGCGGCCATCGGCATCCGCGTCGCCGACGGCGTCACCTCGCACGGCTTCGCACTCAACTGCAGCAACAGCCTCGAGCCGTACGCGCACATCGTGGCGTGCGGGATCCGCGACGCCGGCGTCACGACCATCACCGACGTTCTGGGGCGGCGGGTCGACCCGGTCAGCCTCATCGAGTCGGTCGAGCGGCACCTGCGCGAGGCTTTCGAGGCCTACGATTCGCCGGTGGCGCGGCGGGAGGTGGATGCGGCCGATGCGGCGAATTCGCTCGCGATGGATCGTGCCGGGCATCCCGACCCCGCAGCAGGCCCCGAACCTGTGGGCGCCGCGACGCCGTCGGCAGAGGATGCCCGGGTCGGGGCCACCGCGTGAGCGCCGCTGTAGAAGGGCGCAAACTTCTGCGCCTCGAGGTGCGAAACGCTGAGACGCCTATCGAGAAGAAGCCCGAGTGGATCAAGACGAAGGCCCGGTTCGGCCCGGAATATCGGCAGCTGCAAGAACTCGTCAAGACCGAGAGCCTGCACACGGTGTGCCAAGAAGCCGGCTGCCCGAACATCTTCGAGTGCTGGGAAGACCGGGAGGCGACCTTCCTCATCGGCGGCTCGCAGTGCACGAGGCGCTGCGACTTCTGCCAGATCGACACGGGAAAGCCGGCCGACTACGACCGCGATGAACCGCGCCGAGTTGCCGAATCGGTCGCTCAGATGAAGTTGCGCTACGCCACTGTGACGGGCGTCGCGCGCGACGACCTGCCCGACGAGGGCGCGTGGCTGCACGCCGAGACAGTACGGCAGATTCACGCCCAGAACCCCGGAACCGGCGTGGAGATCCTCGCGACCGACTTCTCGGGCAACCCCGCGCTGCTCGCCGAGGTGTTCTCGTCGCGCCCCGAGGTTTTCGCGCACAACGTCGAGACCGTGCCGCGCATCTTCAAGCGTATTCGCCCCGCGTTTCGGTATGAGCGTTCACTCGACGTGCTCACGCAGGCGCGGGCCGCGCAGCTCGTGACGAAGTCGAATCTGATTCTCGGCATGGGCGAGACCCGCGAGGAGATCAGCCAGGCGCTGCAGGATCTGCACGACGCCGGAACCGACATCATCACCGTGACGCAGTACCTGCGCCCGTCGCCGCGGCACCTGCCGGTCGACCGCTGGGTGCGCCCCGAGGAGTTCATGGAGATCAAGGAGGAGGCCGAGGAGATCGGCTTCCTCGGGGTGCTCGCCGGGCCGCTTGTGCGTTCGTCGTACCGGGCCGGCCGCCTCTGGGCTGCGTCGATGCACCGCAAGGGCTGGGCGATCCCGACCGGCCTCGAGGCCCTCGCCGAGGCGCAGCTGGCGAGCGCCCAACTCGGCTTCGCCCAGGCGGTCTGACCCGAGGATGCTCGCCCCCGGGCATCCCGCACCCCCCCCTAGCGCCGGCACCCGCGAGAGAATCCGTTTCGGACGAGAGAAGCCGCTGCAACGGGTTCTCTCGTCCGAAACGGCTTCTCTCAGCTACGCTGCGCGGCGCAGCCTGGCTCGTTGGATGCACGGGGCGGGTAGCTACGGACCGGCGAGGTGTATGACACCTAAGCTGGGTGGCATGGCTGAACGCACCCCCTGGTCGCTTTCCGGAGCCCTGCGGGGCATGTTCGCAAAGCGTCTCATCGACCAAGAGACGTGGGACGACCTCGAAACCGCACTCATCACGGGCGACTTCGGCATCGACGTGACCGACGAGATCGTGGCCGATCTGCGCGCCAAGGTCGCCCGCTACAACACCACAGACCCCAAAGACCTGCAGCGGATGCTCCGCGAAACCCTCGAGGAACGCTTCTCGAAGCTCGACTCGACCCTGAAGCTCAGCGAACGCCCCGCCGTTGTGCTGGTCGTCGGCGTGAACGGCGTGGGCAAGACCACCACCATCGGCAAGTTCGCGAAGTTCTTGCGCAACTACGATCGCAGCGTCGTGGTGGGAGCGGCCGACACTTTCCGTGCCGCCGCCGTCGAACAGGTCGCGACGTGGGCCGAGCGCGCCGGAGCGCAGATCGTACGCCCGCAGCAAGAAGGGCAAGACCCGGCATCCGTCGCCTTTCAGACCGTCGACTTCGCCAAACGCAACGGCATCGAGATCGTCATCATCGACACCGCCGGCCGTTTGCAGACCAAGGGCGGGCTCATGGATGAGCTCACCAAAATCCGCCGGGTGATCGAGAAGCAGGCTCCGGTGTCTGAGGTGCTGCTGGTACTCGACGCCACGACCGGCCAGAACGGGCTGGCTCAGGCGGAGGCGTTCATCCAGCATGCGGGCGTGACCGGGCTGGTGCTCACGAAGCTCGACGGCTCGGCGAAGGCTGGGTTCGTGCTGGCCGTGCAGGAGAAGACGGGCATCCCGATCAAACTCATCGGGCAGGGCGAGGGCATCAACGACCTCACGGGTTTCACGCCGCACGTGTTCGTGCAGAATCTGATCGGCTGAGGTCGAGCCGAGGCACGGGCGCGGCCGGATAGGACGGGGAGAACACGTGGAACTCGAAGGATGGGACGACCTGTTCGTCGCTTCCGCGGGTGCAGCAGCGGCGCTCGCCGGTCTCATCATCGTGGCGATGTCGGTGAACATCAAACAGATCATCGCGATCCCGTCGATGCCGTCGCGCGCGGGCACCTCGATCGCGAGCCTCGTGCTGATCGTGGTCGTCTCGATCGGTGCGCTGATCCCGGTGCAGGCGTCGTGGGGCCTGGGGCTTCAGACACTCGTCTTCGCGCTCGTCGCGCTGGGATTCGCTATCGACGCCACCGTACGCAACGCCGCCGAAGGCCGTTCGCCGGAAGCGAAGACGCAGCCGCGCCCGGTCAGCAACGTCATCTCCAACGGGGTACTCAGCATCGCCCAGGTTCTGCCGTTCGTGGTCGGCGGGGTCGT
>JAODBB010000029.1 GCA_025463745.1 Subtercola sp. | reverse complement strand
GCCAACGTCGAGAAGAAAGCCGGCGTGCTGCAGATGCAGGCCGCGCGCTTCGGGGCGAAGGCATCGAAGGCCGCGGCCGCCCACCAGATGGTGCGGCGTGCTGAGAAGATGCTGTCGGGCCTCGATGAGACGCGCGTGGCCGACCGCGTGGCGAAGCTGCGGTTTCCCGATCCGGTGGCCTGCGGTCGTACGCCCCTGATGGCGAGCGACCTGTCGAAGAGCTACGGATCGCTCGAGATCTTCAGCGCGGTAGACCTGGCGATCGACCGCGGATCGAAGGTTGTCGTTCTGGGGTTCAACGGTGCCGGTAAGACGACGTTGCTGCGTATCCTCGCCGGAATCGACGTGCCAGACACGGGGCAGGTCGAGCCTGGCTTCGGGCTGCGGATCGGGTATTACGCCCAGGAGCACGAGACGATCGATGTGAAGCGCTCGGTACTCGAGAACATGGTGTCGTCGTCGCCGAACCTGACGGAGACCGAGGCGAGGCGTGTGCTCGGGTCGTTCCTGTTCACCGGGGATGACTCGCACAAGCTCGCCGGGGTTCTCTCCGGTGGAGAGAAGACCCGGCTCGCCCTGGCGATGATCGTCGTCTCGGGTGCCAACGTGCTGCTGCTCGACGAGCCCACGAACAACCTCGACCCCGCCTCCCGCGAGGAGATTCTGGATGCCCTGGCCAACTACGCCGGAGCAGTAGTACTCGTGTCGCACGACGAGGGCGCCGTCATGGCCCTCAACCCCGAGCGTGTGCTGATCCTGCCCGATGGAACAGAGGATCACTGGAACAAGGAGTACCAGGAGCTCATCGAGCTCGCTTAGCTTCTGTGCCGCCCGCGGTTTGTGTAGTTCGGTCGGAGATCGCGCGGTGCGGCACCGTATATGTCGTCGATACCCCTGATCTCCGACCGAACTGCACTCACGGAGTCGAGTCGTGCATGACGCCGTCGGAGGTGGTCCACGAGAACGGCGGGGGTCCCGCCGGAGCCGGCGCCGACAACGTGCCATCGGTAGGCGTCGGTGTCGGACCGCCCAGAGCCGGCGGCTCGTTTTCGGGCCACCAGGCCATCCATTCGCCATTCTGCACCGCAGCCTGAACATCGTGCCCACCGGCAAGGTGAACCGTGACGGCGGTGACCCCAGCTCCGACGATTCCGCGCATTTGGGTCACACGCGTGTCGTCGCCTATCCAGTCGAACCCCTGCCCTGATGTGAACGCGGCCTGAACGTCGAGCCGCCTCTCAAGATCGCCCACGTCATCTGCACCGTGAGTCGGCGTTATCCCGGCGACCCGAACGGCCAGAGCCTGGCGTCGGGAGCTGCCGCGCACCTGGGTGAGCATCACGTTTCGAGCGACGCCGTACACCCAGGGCAGGGCGGGCTCCGGAACGGTGGCCCGCCGGATCCATGCCGCTATGAACGTTTCGCTGACAATGTCGTCGACGTTCAACGGATGGGCGCGGCGGGTCACAAAGCGCAACACGTCGAGGTAGTGGTCGTCGTAGAGCTGCACGAATCTCGCGTCGATTGCTTCGGTTGGCGGTGGTGACATCTGTCCCTCTTTCTCTGGCCCGGGAAGGTGGGCCTCACTAGAGAAAAGTCCGGCCAAACGAGTGCTGCAACAGCTGAGCAGAATTAGTTGACTATACCTCGCTACTTTCCGTAGTGCTCGTGAAGCTCGAAGATCCTTGACGCTCCGGTCTCGATGCCGATCGGAAAATCCGACTGATTTTCGTCGGGTGTCACCGTGCCGGTGCCTCCGCCGGAGGTCGTGAAGGTGGCTGTCGGCACTCCTACCCCGGAATCTGCAGAACCGGCCACCGGCGTCTCGAGTTCACCGGGCCACCATGCCGACCACGCACCGTCGGCAACCGTGGCGAGCACGTCGGTGCCGTTCGAAAGATGAACGGTGACGGTGGTGACGTCAGGCCCCACGTGGCCTTCCGCCAGACCGATGTTTCCTGCCTTCGCAGTGTTGGCCGCCGCATCCGGGCCATCAAAACTGTTCACAGCGATACCCATCATGTCTATCTCAGCCTCGCCGGCCGCCGGCGGTGCAGAACTGGTCGGAAGAATCTGTTCGGCTACGACGATCGTGCTGCCGAGAAGCACGCAATAGCCCGGCGTCGCTGAGCCGAGGAGCTGGAAGGCGGTGAAGTCTCCGCGATTCTCTGCGCCCGAGACCGTCAGCCCACTCGGATCGACGTCGGAACCGTACAGCGCGCTGGCGCACGTGGCCGTATCGGCGTCTGAAACGGTTGCCCGAGTAGGGGTCTTGGTCCAGCTGGCGAGACTGATCGGGCCAGAGAGTGCGTAGTCGGCCTGGTGCGCCGTGGTGGAACCGGACACGACGAGAACGCCGACCGCTGCAGCTGCGGAGACAGCGAACAGGCCGCCGATCACGGCAGTCCCGCGCCGATTGGGCCGGCGCGCAGGGCGCGTCACCCGGTCAGAACCAGTCGGATCTGACGTACGGAGTCGCGTCAGGAGTAGGTCGCGGGTGTCGACGTCGACAGCAGACATGGAGGTCCAGCCCTGCGGGTCGATCAGGGAAACACGCTCAGAGAGGGTGGTATCAGTAGGCATTTGCTTTGGTTCCTTTCAGTGTTTCGTGCAAGTGGAGTGGTTCGTGTGTTTCAGGTGCGCTTTCGCCGTGTGGATGCTCGCCGCCGGCATGCGTGTCGGCACGGGTAGCATCGGCGCCCAAGAGAGCGGCCAGACGACGGCGGGCACGGGTGAGCCGCATCGAATAGGCCGCCCGCGTGCATCCGAGAACTGCTGCGGCATCACGGGCGCTGAGTTGGTCCCAGACGTCGAGAGCCAGCAACTCCTGGTCGCGCTCAGGCAACGAGCGGAACAGTGACTCGAGGTCGAGTCGCTGTTCGAGGTCGTCGATACCCGATGTGGATGCCCGGGCAGACTCACCCGCGAGCCGCACGGCAACGGCACGCTGCCGGTTGCCACCGCGATCGGTGTTCAGCATGACGTTACGCGCCGTTCGGTACAGCCAGGGCAGCACGGGGGTCGGCAGATCGACACGGCGCAGCCAGGCGGCGGTGAACGTGTCGCTGACGACGTCGTCGACGTTCAGCGGATGTGCCCGCCGACGTACGAACCGCAACACTTCGGCATAGTGCTCGGTGTACATCTCGGTGAATCTCGACTCGGGCGTCGTGACGTGCGCGTCGTCGGGTGGGGACTTCATCGGACCTCATTTCTCGCGGCCCGGAGGCAGGCCGTCTTTGAGAAATGTCCGGATGGACCCTCGATGCAACACATCGACCAGAATTAGTCGAGTTTAGCTCACCTGGGTTCCCGACAAGCTGCGATATCGTCGCCAGCGTTCGACGCTCGTCCTCCACAATCGGGGTGCGAAG
>JAODBB010000243.1 GCA_025463745.1 Subtercola sp. | reverse complement strand
GCGCAGGGCGGCGAGTACCTCGACGAGTTCTGGAGGAGCTGGAGCTTTCTCGCAGAGCGAATCGAACAGCTCCACCACCACATCGAAGACCCGCAGAACGAACACCCACAGATCGAAGGAGAACGGTAATCATGGCCGCAAAGTGGATCGAAACCCTCACGGGGTCACTCGAGCAGAAGAAACAGTACAAGCAAGACAAGGCCCGCATCGATGCCCTGCCCGAGCCGTACGGCACGGCAGCGAAGGCGATGCACCGGTACTTCATGTACTACGGAGGCATCACCGACGGCGACACCCTCGTCACGATGTTCGGCGACCTCGCCGACCTGTGGGAGCGCGCCGCCGTCGACGGCACTCCCCTGCGCGACATCGTCGGCGACGACCCCGTCGAGTTCGCCGAGACCTTCGCGCAGGCATATACCAGCAAGCAATGGATCGACAAGGAGCGCGCCCGCCTCACCAAGGCCATCGAAGACGCGGAGCGAAAGGAACAGAAATGACGACCGAACCCGCGATCCGGGTGCGGGGTGTTGAGAAATCGTTCAAGGATGTTCGCGTATTGCAGGGCGTCGACTTCGACGTAACGGCGGGCAGCATCTTCGCGCTGCTCGGCTCGAACGGTGCGGGCAAGACCACGCTGGTGCGCATCTTGTCGACGCTGCTGAAGGCCGACAAGGGCGCTGCCACGGTGTATGGTTTCGACGTTGCTGCGAAGCCCGGCGAGGTGCGGGAGTCGATCAGCCTGACCGGTCAGTTCGCCGCTATAGACGAAGTGCTCAGCGGCCGCGAGAACCTCGTGCTGATCGCCAAGTTGCGTCACCTGAAGAACCCGGGCGCGATCGCCGACGACCTGCTCGCGCGCTTCTCGCTCACGGAGGCAGGCGATCGCAAGGCGTCGACGTACTCGGGCGGCATGCGACGCCGGCTCGACATTGCGATGAGCCTGATTGGCAACCCGCCGATCATCTTCCTCGACGAGCCGACAACCGGACTCGACCCGCAGGCGCGCATCGAGGTGTGGCAGACCATCAAGAGACTCGCCGGCCTCGGCACGACGGTGCTGCTCACCACGCAGTACCTCGACGAGGCGGAACAGCTCGCCGATCGTATCGCGATCTTGCACAAGGGCACGATCATTCAGAACGGAACTCTCACCGAGCTCAAGCAGCTCCTCCCGCCCGCCACGGTCGAATACGTCGAGAAGCAGCCCTCCCTCGAAGACGTCTTTCTTGCCCTCGTCGGTGAAACTGGCGAGTCCGGCGAGACCGACACCAGCCCAGACGACCGCGTCGACGCCGCGGACCGCTCACGAAAGGAACTCCGATGACCACCCACGTTCTCGGCGACACCGGCACTCTGACCGGGCGTTCGCTGCGCCACATCCTTCGCAGTCCCGACACGATCCTCACCACCGTGGTCACCCCGATCGCGCTGATGCTGCTGTTCGTCTACGTGTTGGGCGGGGCGATCAGCACCGGGTCTGACGAGTCGTACGTCAACTACATGCTCCCGGGTATCCTGCTCATCACGATCGCATCGGGTGTCGCATACACCGCGTACCGGCTGTTCCTCGACCTGCAGGGCGGCATCTTCGAACGCTTCCAGTCCATGCCGATCGCGCGCTCCAGTGTGCTCTGGGCGCACGTGTTCACCTCGCTGGCCGCAAACCTGGTCTCGATCACGGTGATCGTCGGCGTCGCACTGATCATGGGGTTCCGCACCGGAGCATCTGTGGCGGCGTGGCTCGCTGTCGTCGGCATCCTGATCTTATTCACCCTCGCGCTGACCTGGATCGCCGTGATCGCCGGGCTCTCGGCGAAGACGGTCGACGGCGCGAGCGCGTTCAGCTATCCGCTGATCTTCCTGCCGTTCATCAGCTCTGCGTTCGTTCCCACCGACTCGATGCCCGGCCCGGTCGCTTGGTTCGCCGAGAACCAGCCGGTGACCTCCATCGTGAACACCATCCGGGCCCTGTTCGCCCAGCAACCCGCTGGCAGCGACATCTGGATCGCCCTCATCTGGCTTGTCGGCATTCTCGTCATCGCCTATGCCTTCGCGATCGCCATCTACCGTCGCAAGGTGAGCTGAGACCAAACTCCGTTCCGGTAGGCCGTATCGCCCTCTCTCCGCTTGCGGACGGAGGGCGATACGGCGGCATCCAAGGCGGCCGGCTACGGTTCAGGCATTCTGGAGCGATTGCCCGGCCCCCGCCAGACCGCACGGTTCACAGAAGAGCCCGGAGCGGCCGGGCTTGTGATGTGACGTGCACTTCGCCAGCCGAATCCGTTTGTAGGCTGGGGGAATGCGATTCGGACTATTCATTCCCCAAGGTTGGCGTCACGATCTCGTCGGTATCGAACCGGCACGGCACTGGGAGGTGATGAAGTCTCTCGCACAGCACGCGGATGCGGGCCAGTGGGAGTCGATCTGGGTCTTCGACCACTTCCACACCGTGCCTGTTCCGACCGAAGAGGCGACCCACGAAGCGTGGACCCTCATGTCGGCGTTCGCCGCAAGCACGTCGAAGGTGCGCCTCGGTCAGATGTGCACGTGCATGAGCTACCGCAATCCGGCGTACCTCGCGAAGGTGGCGTCGACGGTCGACATCATCTCGGGCGGACGCACCGAGATGGGCATCGGCGGCGGCTGGTACGAGCACGAGTGGCGCGCCTATGGCTATGGCTTCCCGCCGGTCAGCGAGCGCCTCGGCCGCCTCCGCGAGGGCGTCGAGATCATGAAGCAGGCCTGGACCACCGGATCCGCCACGCTCGACGGCAAGTACTACCAGGTCGACGGCGCCATCGTGCGCCCGCTCCCCCTGCAAGAGGGCGGAATCCCGTTCTGGATCGCCGGTGGTGGCGAGAAGGTCACGCTGCGCATCGCTGCGGAGTATGCGAGCTACACGAACTTCAGCGGCGACCCCGAGGGCTTCGAGCACAAGAGCGCGATACTGCGCGCGCACTGCGACGACCTCGGCCGTGACTTCGGTTCGATCATCCGCTCGGCCAACTATGGCGCCATCGTCGCGAGCACCGAGGCCGAGGTCGCAGACCGCATTGCCGCTGTGCGCGCCCGCGTGCTGCCCTACATCGGCGAAGAGAAGGCCGACGCCTACGTGCACGATTACCTGAACGGCGCGACCGCGGTCGGCACGCCGGAGCAGATCGTCGAGCGGCTCACCGACATGAAGTCGCGCGGGCTCGAGTACGCGATCTTCAACTTTCCCGAGGCGGCCTACGACCGCTCCGGCATCGAGCTGCTCGAGCGCGAGGTGCTGCCCGCCCTGGTCTAGGTTCGTTCGTGGTCTCCTTCTCGCGGGCCTTGACATAGCACTTGTTTTTTGCAAGTGTAGACACCGTCAACATGTCAGACCCACGAGAAGGAGACCACAATGACCTCGATGTTCGTCAACCTGCCGGTGACAGATTTAGAACGCGCGAAGTCGTTCTACACGGCGATCGGATTCACTATCAACCCGCTTTTCACAGATCACAACGCCGCCTGTGTCGTCGTCGAAGATGACCACAGCTACTTCATGATTCTGGTTCGCGACTTCTTCCAGACCTTCACAGACCTTCCGATCGGCGACCCCGCGGTGAACCCGTCGGTGGCGACCGCGATCTTCCTCGACACGCGGGAGGCCGTCGACAAGTCGGTCGCCGACGGCATCGCGGCGGGCGGCTCGGAGGCGCATCCCGCCACGGACTATGGCTTCATGTACCAGCGCCAACTCACCGACCCCGACGGCAACATCCTCGAGTTCGGCTACATGGATCCGGCCGCCGCAGAGCAGGGCCCCGCTGTTTATATGAACCAGCAGGCCTGAGGTTCATGGCGGCACGCGAATACGGGCAATACTCCGGCGTCACACAGGCCCTCGAGCTCGTGGGCGAGCGCTGGGCCATGCTCATCGTGCGAGACCTGCTCGTCGGGCCGCGCCGGTACGGAGAGCTCGCCGCGGGGCTCCCGCGCATCCCGAGCAATATCCTGGCGGCGCGGCTCAAGGAGCTACAGGCAGCCGGTGTCATCCGCCGGGCGCCGCACTCCCGCGTCATCGTGTACGAGCTGACGCCGTACGGGCGCGAACTCGAGCCTGTCGTTCTCGCGCTCGGCGCCTGGGGTTTCAAGGCGATGGGCGATCCTCGGGAGATGCAGATCATCACCCCCGACTCGATGACGATGGATCTGCGCACCGCCTTCCGGCCGCAGGTAGCGGCGAGCCTGCCGGCGACCGCCTACGTGGCGCGCTTCGGCCCCGCCGAGCTGCTTATCCGAGTCGACGGCTCCGCACTCGACGTGACGCGCGGTGACGCAGAAGTCGACCTCGCCTTCGCTGCCGGTACGGGCATCCACCGGCTCATCTCCGGCGAGCTGGCTCCCGATCACGCAATCGCGACCGGCGTGGTGACGGTGTTGCGCGGGCGCGGCGAGCTTCTCGGCCGATTTGCAAGCACCTTTCACCTGGCTGCCTGATCTTTGCCCGCAGCGGCGGGCATCCACGACTCGCTCGCAGTCGGCCATTTCCACCGTCCTGATCCAATCGTTCGATATCGTAGCATTCGATATCGAATGAATGTTATGCTCCGAGGGTGACCCATGTGAACGGACTGCCGACCGGCCTGCACCTGAACCAGGCCGCCCGCATCGTCGCCCAGCAGTTCGACCGCGCCCTGACCGAAGCGGGAGGGTCCCTCCCGATGTGGCTCGTGCTGCTGAGCCTTGCGAGCGGTCAGCCGGCGACTCAGCGCGCGCTCGCGGGCACCGTCGGCATCTCTGAGGCGACGCTGTCCCACCATCTGAATTCGCTGGAGGGTGCGGGGCTGGTCACTCGAACCCGCAACGAGTCCAACCGTCGAATCCACGACATCGCCGTGACCGACGAGGGACGGAACATGTTCCGACGCCTGCGAACGGCGGCCGGGACATTTGACGCCGCCCTGAACCGCGGCCTCTCGCCCCAGGACCAGGCACAGCTCGCCGATCTGCTTGACCGGATGGTCGCGAACATCAGCGACCGCCCGCGACCCGTGCCGCCATGGGCCGGAGTCGGAGCATCCGCGCTCCCCGTGCAAGAACACGCTACCCCGCGGATGCCCGGCGGGCTGAAGAACGAGAGACAGTGACATGAGCGAATCGATCGCGCCGCGCGCGAGCACCCTTCCCATCCAGGCGATTGCCAACCGGCTCGTCCGCGGGCTGCTGCGCACACCTCTGGTCTGCCGAGCCATCGGCGGCCGCCTCATCACCGTGTACGTCACCGGCCGAAAGACCGGACGTCGATACTCGATTCCCATCGCCTACACACGAGACGGCGAACACCTGCTTTCCGGCTCGCCATTCGCCTGGGGGCGCAACCTTCGCAGCGATGAGCCGATCGCTATCCGGCTCAAGGGCAAGCTGCGGCAGGCCGACGTGGAGGTCTTCTCCGACGAGGACGGCGTCGTTCGGCTGTACGAGCACATGTGCCGCGACAACCGGGTATTCGCCAATTTCAACAAGATCACCCTCGACGACGCAGGCAACCCCAGGGCCGCCGACCTCCACGCGGCCTGGGCCGCAGGAGCCCGCGCGTTCCGCTTCACCCCGCGCGCATCCACACCGGCATCGGAACGACCCCCGTCAACCGCGTGACACCAACCTGATGGCCAGCCGTTCTGGTTCCCTGATAACGCAAAATGGGCCGCCGAGGCGACCCATTTTCCGTTGTCGGGCTGACAGGATTTGACTCCCCACCGCACCCTCCACACACCGCTGCGCGGCGCGCGGAGCCTCCGTGCGGCGTGGGCCCACGAACAGGCCCGCGTCCGGTCACCTCGACAACGCAAAATGGGCCGCCGAGGCGACCCATTTTCCGTTGTCGGGCTGACAGGATTTGAACCTGCGACCCCCTGACCCCCAGTCAGGTGCGCTACCAAGCTGCGCCACAGCCCGTGGAGACAACTTGTCTATATTAGCCCCACATCGCACCACCCGCGAAACCGATACCGTTGCATCCAGGCAGCACGACGCGAAGGATGCACGCGATGACTATCTCCAAATGGAATCTCGACGACCGCGAAGAGCGTGTCTCCCAGGCGAGTGCTATCGCGCGCGGCAAGGCGCTGCGTAAGGAGCTGCCCCGGGGCGCCCACGCCACATTCGTTCCGGCTGCCGAGAGAGACCCGCTGGGCATCCTGAACCAGCAGGCGGAGAGCCGCGTGCAAGACCTCATTCCCCTTCGAAACGAGCGGATGCTCACCAGCCCGTTCGCGTTCTACCGAGGTACAGCGGGCATCATGGCCGCCGACCTGCGCCACGAGGTGAATACGGGCATCCGCGTGGTCAGCTGCGGCGATGCCCATGTCAGCAACTTCGGCCTTTTCGCCAGCCCGCTGCGCACCATGGTTTTCGACCTCAATGACTTCGACGAGGCGGCCGTCGCGCCGTGGGAGTGGGACGTGAAGCGGCTCGTTGCAAGCGTCGTGGTGGGTGCGCGCGAGTCGAAGTTCAGCGAATCGAATGTCAGGCTTGCCGCCCGAGCAGCCGCGAAGGCGTACCGCGAGGGCTTGCACGACATGATGCACCTGACGGTTCTCGAACGCTACTACTTTCGAATCGACACCGAAGGCCCAGACGCGTATCTCGACTCCGCGGCGCAGAAGGTGCTCGACAAGGCGACCCGGCAGGCCCGCAAACGCACCTCGGAGGCGTTCATCGAGAAGATCGCCGAGCGTGGTTCCGACGGGCGCCTGCTCATTCGCGAAGACCCTCCCGTGCTCACCCATGTGCCCGACGCCACCGAGGAGGTCGTGCTCGAGCTGTTCGAGCACTACAAGCACACCGTTCCGGCCGACATCGCACAACTGCTCGGCCAGTTCACGGTCACCGACATCGCGATGCGCGTTGTGGGCGTCGGCAGCGTCGGAACCCGCTGCTACATTCTCATTCTCACCGGCCCGCAGCAGGAGTCGCTGGTGCTTCAGGTCAAGGAGGCGCAGGTTTCGGTGCTGCAGAGCTTCGGCGGCGAGCATCCCGAACCGTCGTTTCAGCCGAGTCGCGACGTGCGAGATGGGGTTCAGGATGCACCGCAGGGCCGCCGCGTGGTGGCCAACCAGCACATTCTGCAGGCCGTTTCCGACTCGTTTCTGGGTTACCTGCGTTACGACGGCCGCGACTTCTACGTGCGGCAGTTTCGTGACATGAAAGGATCCATCGACCCGTCGCGTCTCGCCCTGTGGCCGTTCATCACGTACTCCGCCGCCTGCGGCACCCTGCTCGCGCGTGCGCACGCCCAGAGTGACACGGCGGCGATCATCGCGGGCTACCTCGGTGCCTCTGATGCCTTCGACCGGGCGATCGTCGACTGGTCGTGCGCGTACGCGACACAATCCCTCGAAGACTTCCACGCCTTCGAGGCCGTCCACGGAAAATAGCTCCATCGAGTGGGCCGCAGTGCGACGCCGCTCGGCGCAGGCCGCACTTACGGCCCACGAGATCAAAACGCGAGCGCAATCCGAAAAGCCGCGGCGTGCAGCGAGCCGATGTTGCGCACATGCACCTGTTTCGCGCTCCGGAGGTGCTTTTGCGCAACCCGTGCGGCGTGTCGCCGTGGTGCAGGCGCCGCCGGGGTCGGCAGGTCAGACGCCCGCGAAGACCTGGGTGATGGTCGGGGCTGAGGATGGCACGTGCAGCACCTCGATGGTGTCGCCGGCCTCGATCGTGCCGGTCTTCAGCACGCGGAGGTAGAGGCCCACACGTTGAGCCTCGGTGAAGCGTTTGACCCAGCCCCGGGCATCCGCCCCGCCCACCCAGCGCGCGAACGTGGCGCAGGGGTTACGCGGTGAGGTCACTTCGACAACGACGCTTGGCCCGATTCGCCACTGCTCCCCCACGCGAGCAGCGCCGAGGTCTGAGCCCGAGACGCGCAGGTTCTCGCCGAACCAGCCGGCCGGAAGCGAACGCCCGAGCTCGCCCTGCCAGTAGTCGGCGTCTTCTTGCGAGTACACGTACACCGCCTGCTCGAGGCCGCCGTGGTGCTGGCGACTCGCCTGCACATCGGCGTGCAGGCCGAGCTTTCGCAGCATGACCGGCCCATCCACAGGGCGTTTGTCGATAGCGGTCACGCCGACCGCCCCGGCGTCGGGCCGCAGCGCGTGCACTACGCACACAGCAAGCACTTCAGGCATGAACGTGACCTCCCCCCCACCAAACCGTTTCGATCTCAGAATCCTACGTTCCCCCGCCATGTCTCCCAAACCACATGGATCACAAAAACCGCCCTCTCGCGCACGCTTTGGGGCGATTTTCGTGATCCATGTTCCAGATGAGGGGGGCGCGGCGGGCGTCAGATACCGCTGTTGACGCAGGCCGCACCCGAGAGCGGGTCGGCCGCCGGGCACGTGGTCTTGCCGCACCGGGGGCAGCGCGGCTGCAACGCGGGCGCGCCGGTGGATGCCCGGCCCCCGCCCGGCGCATCGAACCCCGCGCTCATCCCCGCTTGAACCGCGGCGAGCGCCTCGGCCAGTTCGGGGTGCCGACGCGTGCTGTCGCCCCAGAGGTGCACCGCGTTCGGCGGCAACGGACCAGCCAGATCGACCCGCACCACGATGTCGAGCGGCCGCGCCACAGCATCGCTGTAGGTCGTAACATGCGTTTCATGCCCGGGTTCGTGCCGAACCGAATGTGCGAGCCGCTGCGGCAGCAGCACGTAGGTGGAGGGAGCGTGATGGTGGCCGTCTTGCAGCTCGAACGGGGCGATGCCGAGCGCGCTGAGCGGCGTGATCGGGTCGCCCTCTGCACCGAGCGCTTCGGTGAGGAAGGCACCCCACTCGAGCGACTCGGTCGACGTGTCGATGCCGGCCGCGTCGGATTGCAATGCCGCGAGCGGGTCGGAGACCAGCCTCCGCACGTGCGGCCGCGCCTCGTAGAGCGCCCCGCTCTGCACCGCCGCGATGAGTTCACGCAGCCGCACCCGCGCCACGGCCTCGAGCAGGTTCTCATCCATCATGTTCTGACGAACGATCCGGCGGGAGTTGTTCGAGGCGTGCGGCAGATCATGGTCGAGCGCGTCGAGCCCGAGTTGATCGGTCGAAAGGCCGAGCCGTGTGCCGATCTGCGCCAGCATCTCTTCGAAGGCCTCGGCCCGCCAGCCCACGCGCACGAGACTGTGCGCCGCCGAATGCTGCAGCCTGATCGACTCCGCCGAGTTGCCCTCGTACGCCTGAGCGATCTGCATGGCGAACGGCATGGTGTGGTCGTTCACGCTGTCGAGGCCGGTGTTCAACCAGGCCGCATTCACCGACCAGGGTCTGTAGAGCGACACCGCGAGCAGTTCGAGCCAGTCCATCGACTGCGAGTAGAGGCTGCCGAGACGCTGCAGTTCACTGCGGCCCTCGGTGCTGGCATCGGCGAGCTGGTGCAGGTCGTCGAGGGTCGTGTTCACGGTGCGGTCGTACGACGACCAGCCGCGGTAGTACGACGCCAAGAAGCCTGTGACGAAGAGGATGATCGCGACGATCACCCCGGTCACGATCATCCAATCGGCGGGGTAGAGACTCCAGTCGCGAACGAAGCCGAACAGGCGCGGCAGGAAGTACAGCAGCGCCCCGAGCGCCAGAATGATGATGACCGAAACGGCCACGCGCACATGGAAGCTCTGCCGCAGCCGGATGAGCGCGCCTGGCGCCGGGAGCAGCACCGAACTCAGCCGGTGCTGGAAGTAGGCCAGGTCGGTTCGCACCCGATCGCGCGTGGCGTTCATGCGGTTGAGCATCTTCCAGAGGAAGGAGCGTTCGCGCTGACCGAGCCAGTGTTCGAACGAAGCGAGCGCGGTGCGGTATTGCTCCAGTTCGATGGCGACTCGCGCCCGCTCGGCGCCGATATCGGTTCCCGTGTGCTCGAGCGACTCGAGTTTCGTCGGCAGCGCGATGCACTCGGCGAGGTACGGCCGAATCGCGGCATACGGATCGTCTCCCGAACCGCCCACCACATCGTCGTCGATCGGCGGAATGAGGGCCGCGATCTCGCCGGCCTCGTTGAGACTGATGGCGCCGTTCGAGATGAGGTACTGCTTCAGCGTTTCGAACCGCTGCGTCGCCGCGATGTACTCGCCCTGGGCGTGTGCATACCTGGTGGCCAGGGCATCCCCTTCGGCCGCCGACTTCTGGATTGCTTCGGTGAGGTCGTCACGCAGGGTCGCGCCATCGTGCAGGTTGCTCGAGCTGACCGTGGAAGGAAAGCCCGGCGGCGCATTGTCAGCCGGAAATACCCATTCGTCGTGGGCGTCGGGCAGCACGTCACTGACCCGGCCGAACACGGGCGTCTTGTCTTCGATCGGCGTGAAGCCGCGACTCGTGAGGTCGGCGCTGCCGTCGAGCGAGCCGAAGACGAGTTCCCGAAGGCCCGTCCATAGGCGTGGCGTCGACCGCAGAGCGCTGGCCGCGGCCGGTGAGTGCAGCGCGTCGTGCGCCTTCATTTCGGCTTCGAGAACCGCAGAGCGCGTAGCGAGCAGCAGCTTGTCGCGGGTGTCGACCTTCTCCTCGAAACCGGAGACGACTTCGAGGCGACCCGTTTCACCCTGGAAGGTGTTGTGCAGCATGCCGGCGAAGCCCGAGCGGATCCAGGCGAAGAACCAGTGCGGCATCCAGACGAGCTTCTCGAACGAGAAGGCGATGAACATGCCGAGCTGCCGGAAGGCTCCGACGCGCTCACGCGGCACAACGCGATCGACCGAGGGCCGGTGGTAGCTGAGCTTGGCGTCGTCGAGGGCGAAGGCGGCATCGACCATGGCTCCGACATAGTCGTCGATACGGTCATCCGGAATCGCGGCCGTACCGTCGGCGGGCACCCCGCGCGAGGGGTCGATGAGGGCCGAATTGGGGTCGGCGGCCTGCGTGAGCACCTGTGCCGCGACCCGGCGGGCGAGCCCGTCGGTCACCACGCCGTTCACGAACACACGGGGCATGAAGATGCCGCTGGCGGCCGAGGCTTCGCGCTCGAAGAGGTCGAGTGAGCCGTTGGGCACGCCGTTCCAGATGCCGCTGACGGTGGCGATGTGCATCAGCGCGAAGCCCACGAAGCGGTCGTTATCGCGCACGAAGGCGTCGCCGGCCCACGGGCTCGAGCGGTCTTCGGGCGACGCAACGAGGGTGATGCCCTGGTCGTTCTCGGCCCATTCCACTCGCTGGCGAAGCTGAAACTCGGTGGGCGCGCAGATGAGGTTCACCTTGAGCAGCTCGGTGTGCGCCTTCAGATGGCTGTAGTCGGGGTTCACCGAGGGCAGTGACAGAGTGATGTAGTCAGAAACCGTTTGGGCGATGGCGTCTTGCAGGGCATCCTGTTCGCGGCTCGGCGTGGCCGAACGCACCTTGACGAGCCGCACGAGCGTCAGCGGCTCCCGCGCCAGAGCCTCGAAGAGGTCGACGTCGATGCGCTGAATCTCGTGGTTGCCGTCAACACCGAGAGCCCAAGCCCGGATGCTCGGCGGGCTGTCAGGCAGCATGCTCACCCGCTCGGGCTCGACCCAGAGCGCGGGGCCCAAGAGCGAAAGCCCCACCCATTGCTCGGCAAGCGCCGCAAGGCTCGCACCCTGCTCGCCGCTCGGCAAGAGGATGATGCTCACCGCACCCTCTGCCCACACTCCCCTGGTGGCCATTATGGTGTCTCTCCTGGCTTCATCAGATGCCCGACTTCGCGGCCTTGGTCTCGACCACGCCGTCACGCAGATCGCCGAGAATCCGCACGATATCGTCGCGGATCTCCCAGCTCACGGGGTAGTTGTAGACGCTGGTCTTCAGGTCTTGGGTGGCGATCTCGGCGATGAACTCGGTGCGTTCGTTCTCGAGGAAGACGCGCAGCGCTTCTTGGCGACCGGCGAGCGTGCCGGTGGGAACGCTGGAGCCGGCTCGCCCCGCATCGGGTTCGGGCGCGTGCAGGCTGAGGCTGCCGTCGCGAATCCATCCTTGCAGGGTGCGCGAGAGCTGGCCTGCCGATGAGCCGCCGAGATCCATCAGCACATGGTACGCGCGTAACGGCTTGAGCGAACCCTCCGAGCTGATCAAGGCCATCGCCACGATCAGCGACTCGAGCACGATGCCGGGGTAGTCGTTCGAGGGCGCGATGCCCGGATACAGCAGCGGATGCGGGAAGTGCGCGTATTCCAGCGCCTCCGGATCCCACACGCTGAGGGCTGGCCCCCGGGCGTCGTCGTCGGCGACGACCGACAGCTGGCCGAGCGCCTTGGCGACGTACCAGCCGCGCAGCAGCGACTCGATGACCTCTGGGTCGGCGGGCACCGACTCCATCAGCAAGCGCGAGCGCTTCCACTTCCAGAACGCGGCGCGCGAATTGACGTTATTCGACTCGGCGAGCCAGCCACGGGCGATGGGTTCCATGACCGAATCCATGACGAACGGCTGGTAGGGGAAGCCCGACATCGCGAAGATCTCGATGCCGTCGACCTTCGCGTCGGCGAACCAGCCCTTCGATACCGAGTCGTCCCAGACGCCCTGAGTGACCAGCGCGTGCTTCGTGACCTCGTACATCTCGGTGCCCTCTTCGAAGGGAATCGAGCTGAAGACCAGGCGGGTTCCCTCGCCGATCGACTTGCCGTGCACCTCGCTGAGCAGCGATGGGTTGAGCTTCACCAACGGTTCACTCGATCCCAGCGCCGCGCGCAGCTGCTCGGTGAACTTGTCTTTGCGCTTCTTGAACTCGGCCGGGTCGACGTGCAGCTGGTCGAAATAGTTGCGCAGGTCTTCGGTGATGTAGCTCTGAAACGCGGTGCCCTGGCGCAGCATCCAGATGCGGGCGCGGTCGACGTAGACCTCTGGCTGGTCGGCGAACTCGAAGCGCGGCAGCTGGGGCGAGTTGACGACGTGGGTCGCCTCGGCGGTGACGACGGGCTTCCATGAACGCGAGTTGCGGATGAGCGTCCACTGCTGTTCGCGATCAACACCCTCATCGCCCACCGTGCCCACGAGAATCGTGTTCATGATGCGGGGCATGGCATCGCCGTACTTCAAGCCGCTGGCGGCCGACGACACGAGCGACTCGAACTCCTGCGGGTAGTCGACGTGTTCGACCAGCAGGCGCTCGTTCGGCGCGGGCTCGTACTTGCGCGGCACCACGGTGTCTTCTTGGCGCGGCCAGAACTCGTATTCGTTCACGCGCCCGTCGGAGTGGTTCGACTCGGCGACCCGTGACTGCAACGCCACGAGGCTCGAGGCAAGGTGGTTCTTCAGCGGCTCGATGAAGTCGCGGCGCAGCTCCACGAGCAGGGCGCTCGCACACTCGCGCAGCCTGGCCTCCGACTCCCATTCGAACGCTTGCCCGATGCGCCCGATGGCCAAGTCGACCGGTTCTTGCTCGGGCCGAATCGAGTTCTGGTTCGACGACCGGCTCAGCTCCTCGTGAATGTAGCTCGACAGCTGCCGAATCCAGCCGCGGCGGGTATCGGCCTCAGCGGTCAGCGTCTCGGCGGCACTCTTGACCACACGGGTGACACGGTTCAGCAGCTCGACGGTCACGGGCAGCCCGTGCTCACCGACCGCCTGTTCAACGGTGTGGATGATGTGGCCCGGCTCATTCGCAATCCACTCGTTGAGCTTGCCCTGCCGATTGGCGGTGTCTTTGGCGAGGTAGCGTTCCACCTTGTCGTTGTACTCCGCCGTGAGGCGCTCGTACCACACCGAGATGTCGAGGCCGCCGGCCTTGTCGAGCGACCCGGGCGCACTGGATGACTCGAAAACGTCTTTCTCGAAGTCGAGCTGCAACGCTTTCTGCCCGGGAGCATCCCGCAGCGCGTTGATGATGTCGTTGCGCTCTTCAGTTTCTTCATCGAGCCGTGCCGCGCTGATGAAGCCGGTGAGCGCCCACGACGCCTTCAGCTCGATCCACTCTTCGCGGGTGCGCTCCTTGAACGACGGGTCGCTCTCGGCATGCCAGTACAGCATGCGGTCGATGGATGATCGGGCGAACCGCTCCGCCGCGTAATCCAAGAACTTTTCCCGTCCCAGGGTCACTCGGCCGAAGCCGAGGCTCGAGAAGGGTGGCGACTGGTCGATCGGGCGCATCAGCCGCGACTCGTCGCTCAGCTTGTTCGCGCCCACGTTGGCCGTCCAGTTGCCGGTGGCGTACTCGTCGATGTCGCCTTGAACTCGGTCGTCGGTCATCCACGCGGAGATGCTCGTGGCGAGCGCCGAGTACACCTCACCCTGGTTGTCGAAGGAGATCTTCGAGTTCTGCCGGCCGATGATGAACGGATAGGCCCCGCCGACCTTGTCGCGCGCTCCGCCGTAACTCGGAGTCAGCCCCTTGCTCTTGAAGAGCTCGATGGTCGACTCGGAGGGGTTCTTGGTCCAGAAGCCGTTCATCGTCTCCGAGACCGTCGCGAGCGCGTTGCTCGCGATGCCACCCGAGCCCTTGATCTGGTCGAACACGTCGGGCGCGTAGAGCAGACTGAAGAATTGGTAGGCCCAGGGCTGGGTCTTCGTTGTGGCCTTGATCGCCTCGATCACGTCGATGTACTGCCCTGCGCCCGAACCGCCGGCGATCGACGATACGACGATCACGGTCGGGTTCGGCGTGATGCCGCCGTCTGACTTGGCCTTCAAGACGTCGCCCAGGGTGCGCAACTGGCCGAGCGCCTTGGCGTCGCTCATCTTGTTGATGGCTTCCTGTGCCGACTTGGCGATGTCAGAGAGCTTGCTGAGCGCGACCGCACGGCCGACAGCCCGGAACTGGCCGGCACCCTTCGTCACATCGACCGGAACCCGCTTGGGGTCGGGCAGCTGACGCACGACGTCGTCCATCACCTGCGCCGGAATCTTCTTGCCGTGCACGATTCCACCGAAAACGGATTCGTAGGCGCCGCCGCCGGCCACGAGCCCCTTGTAGTTCGCAGGCGGCATGAACGGCTGCGGGTAGTCTGCGCCGTCTTGCGTGATAGGGGTGTCGAAGTGCAGCATCTGCCAGGCATCCGGCAGCCCGCCCGACCAATCGGCCTGCTGCAGGCGCAGTTCGAGCGCGTGTCGCAAGCCGCGCAGCGTCTTACCGCCCGAGCCGCCGACACCGATGATGAGAAAAGGTCTGAGCATTAGGGTGTGTCTCCTAACTCTGTGCCGAGCGAACGGCTCGGCTCGTGGTGGCCTGCAAGGCCGAAGAGAAGGTCGCACTGGAAGTGCGGCCGACGATGAGAACGCCGCAGGCCGCCGCGAGACGCGACGTGCAGCCGGTGCAGAGTTAGGAGACACACCCTGTTACTGCCTCCTGGGTCTGGGCGGTGGCGGGGCGGGCGGTCCGTCGGGGCTGGATGCCTGGGGTACCGGAGGCGCCTGGTCGCCGCCGCGCGGCACGACGGGTGCTGGTGGAGCGGGTGATGCGGGTTGAGCGGATGGTGACACCTGAGGTTGTGCTGCGCTCATCGGTGTTTCCCCGGCCGCACGCTGCTCGCTCAGCAGAACGCGCGCCCGCGACACCTTCGCCCACAGCTTCGTATCCCGCGTGACATCGGCCATGCGCTCGGCGAACTGATCGGCATTCCTGGGGTCGTTGCGCTTGTAGACCACCAGCGTGCCCGGAATCGGCCCCGCCGCCGGCGCCTGCAACAAGTCGGCCTCGCGAATCACGAGCGCCCACACCTTGTTGAGCTGGTCGGGGATGGGCGCGATCCGCCCGGATTCGATGTCACGGACGGCCCGGCCGAGTGACGGCGCGAACACGGTGAAGATCCGGCTGCCCGCTGGCGCAACCGCCTCATACCGGGTGTTGAAGAGCCCCGGCTTCGAGTGAAGCGTTCCCAAATCGTGGTCTGTCACTCTCTTGACGGTATCAAGTTGGCCTTGATAGGCGAAGTCGTCAAGCGATGCCGCACGCAGATCGTCGCCACGAGCGCTCTGGATGTTCTCCTGTTGGCTGATCGTCACCGGGAACGATCCGCGCAGCAGTTGGCGACCGTGCGCGATGCCGGCGGTGACGAAGTTCATCAGCCACAGCATGAACAGGGCAAGCAGCAGACCGAGCACGATCAAGATCAGCGCTGTGAGGTTGAACGCCGCGGCGTTCACCGGGCGGGTGGTCTGAAACGTGACCGGAACGGTCTCGGGCAACGACGATTTGTCGGCCGCCGTCAAGACGACGGGCAGTTTCGCGGTCACCGAGCTGTTCGCCGCGACCGAGTTGCTCGCCGCCAGATCGACTGTCACCGTCTGACCGGCGGGCACGGCGACACACCCATTCGTCAGCTGGGCCGATGAGGTGAACTGCCAGCTGTCCGCCCGGTCGGCCGGATCATTCACGATCTGTGGCGTCACTCCGCTCGGAAAGCACACCGAACCCGCCGAACCGTCTGCCGGTGCCGTCAGCGTGAACGTTCCGGTCGCTAACCCCTTCGCCCCGACCAGAGTGCTGAGCGCCAGAGTCGCCGGTGTCACCGTGGGAAAGTTCGCCGGAATCGCGACCTGCAGCTGCTGCGAGGCACTCACCGAAGCCAGAGTGAGATTGCTCTTCGTGGTCGTGAGCGGATTCAGCTCGTAGATCAGGTTCATCGTTCCGCCGTCGTCTGCTCCCGGCGTGTAATCGAGCGAGAACGAACCATCGGCCGCCGCGGTCGCCGTACCGATCTTCTGGGGTGCGGAACCGTCGGCCGGCACCTTCGACACGACGAGCGAATAGGTGTAGTCGCCCAGAGCGAGCGGGCGGCCATTCGTGGTCTCGATCTGCCCTGCCAGAGTGCCCGGCACCCCGGCGATCAGGGAGTTCGCCGTGTTCGGCACGATCTTCAAACCGCTGTAGAGATACAGTTCGCGGTCGCCACCGGCGGGGGTCGTGAGCATCCAATGGCCCTGGTAGGCGGCCGACGACACGTCGACATCGATCTGGGTGACCCCACCCGTCGTCGTTGTCTTCACCCCCGGGTCGGTGGTCGTCGCGGTCAGAGGCTGGATGCCCGAGCCGGCCGGCGGCGTCAGCGACCAGGCAGGGTCGACCGTGAGCACCGTGAAGCTCGACACCCCCGGGTCGATCTGAAATCCGCCGTCGGCGTCGAAGGGCTGCGGGTACCCGCCGTTGATGAGCACCCCGAGGTTCGCGAAAACCGTCGCGAGCTGGGTGGGGTCACTGGCCTGCACGAGTGCGCCGTTCACCGAGGTGCTCGGGGGCGGCGATTGGCCGCAGGTCACTGTGCTGCCGTTGACCTCGCCCGACGACTCGACCAGCGGCCGCATGTATTGCGTCTGCGTGGATTCAGCGGGGTCGGGGTTCACCGAGAGCAGCACGCCCACCACGACCACTCCGTTCGCGCGCAGATCGTTGAAAACACCGAGCCCGTCGGCGGGTTCGCTCGAGCCGTCGACCGCATTGCCGCACAACGTGTTCAGCGCTGCCGCGTTCTGCGCATTGTTGTCATTCAGATTGAGGGCCCCGTCGGTGAGCCACACGAGCATCTGGCAGCCGCCGTTCGCGGCGTGCTGGGCGGCGAGCGCTGCTTGGGCGCCGGCGATTCCGGCACCCCAGTTCGTGTAGCCGAGCGAGGGCTGGTTGCGAATGGTCTGGTTGAGGGCGGCTGCCTGCGCGTCAGCGTCGGCAGCTGTCACCGGGGTCCAGCCGACGGCCGGCCTGAAGTCGTTGCCGAAGAAGCCCGCACTGTAATTCACCTGCACACCACTGCCGAGGTTCGCCAGCTGCTTGAGACTGTTGCCGAGAATGTCGGCCCGAACGAAGCCGGGGTCGGTGGCGGTGCTGCCCGCGACATCGGAGAAGAGGCTGCCCGAGGCGTCGATGAGGTAGTACACGTCGAGCTGGCCGTTGGTGGCGATGCAGCGGCGTACGTCGTCGATGGCGGCGCTGCCGGTGGGCGACAGCGAGGAGCTGCCGCTCGTTGCCGCAGTCGCCGTGCTCGCTACGGTCGCGGTGGTTGCGGCTGTCGCGGTGCTCGCTGCAATCGCAGTGCTCCCGGTGGTCGCCGCAGTCGCCGGCGCAGCCGCGGCCACACCCAACCCCAGGCTCGCGCTCACAGCCACCACGGCCGCCAGCACTCCCCACCGGCACGGCCCGACGATCCTTCGGATCCTCGGGAACCGGCGGCGTGGCACCACCGTCGCCACCCGCCGCATCACGAATTCACCCACTGCTCAGACACCACGGTGGCCAGGTTCACGATGTGCCAGAGCGCAAGCAGAAAGCTCACCCCGACCATCCACTTCAGCGCACGGCTGTACCCCGGTTTCGGGGTGAAGGCGCGGTCTCTAAGCCCATCACGCTGCCAGATGCGGTTCAGCCCGAACGCGAAGATCACCACGAGCGGAGTCAAGATGTAGCCGATCAGGCTCAGCCACCACTGCCCGGGTTCGATGATCGGCAGCGTCAGAAACCACACACTGGATGCCCGGCCATTCACCGCCGTCACCACCGCGATTCCCGCGCTGAGCCCTACCGCTCCCACCCCGATGAGCAACGGGATCGGGCTGGCCACAGCGCGACCGCCGCCGTTCGATCGCCCGCCGATGGGGCGTGGGCCACCACCCTTTCGCGAGCCGGAGCCGGAGTTCGACCGGCCGGGCGCGCGGCCACCGGCATCCTGACCCGAGGCCGGGGGCGTGTACCCACCGGGCCGCTCGGCCCGCGATCGGGGTACGGGAGGAGGCGGTGTTGTCATACGAACGCACGCCCCTCTCGTTCACTCTATGGTCACGCGCCGTTCACTGCCCTGTGCGAGAAACACGAAGCGGCGCTGCTCCACGATAGCCGAGGCTCTCTGGCAGCCAGTTGTGTGATGCTCGACTACCAGCTTTCAAAGCCCTGGGGGCGACACCC
The DNA here is from genome assembly GCA_025463745.1 of Subtercola sp. Classification (GTDB taxonomy): domain Bacteria; phylum Actinomycetota; class Actinomycetes; order Actinomycetales; family Microbacteriaceae; genus Subtercola. The sequence goes on along the minus strand of JAODBB010000243.1, from coordinate 857 downwards.
TCACGGTCAGCCTAAAACCCCACGGCCATGCGGATTCCGAGGGTCAGCATGACCACCGCGATGAACCCGTCGAGAATTCGCCACGAGCTCGGCCGTGCGAAGAACGGCCGCAGCAATCGTGCACCGAACCCCAGCCCGAAGAACCAGACGAAGCTTCCGGCGATGGCGCCGCCGGCCCACCACCAGCGCTCGGTGTCACCTTGCTGGTTCGCCACCGACCCCAAGAAGATCACGGTGTCGAGGTACACATGCGGGTTCAGCCAGGTGAGCGCCACGATCGTGGTCAACGCGACTTTCAGCGTGATGGTCGACGTCACGTCGGCGGCCGTGAGGGCTTTCGGATGCACGGCTCGCCATGCGGCGAACAACCCGTACACGATCAGAAACCCCGAGCCCACCACGCGAATGACCACGAGCGCGAGGGGCGCCGCCTCGATCACCGCGCCGATGCCGAGAACTCCGGCGGTGATCAGCAGAGCATCCGAAACCGCGCACACCAGCACGACGGGCAGAATGAGCCGCGCACGACCCTCGATGCCGCGCCGCAGTACGTAAGCGTTCTGCGCTCCGATGGCGATGATGAGTGAGAGCCCCGTGAGGAGCCCGAGCAACGCCGGTAGAAAGCTGGTCTCGAAGGTCACCAGCCTCACGCTAGAGATTCGCACGGGATTCGTACAGCTCATCTTTCTTAGCCTGCCTAAGCTGGGCTAATGTCAGCGTTTCAATTCGATCAGCTCAGCACCCTGTTGGCGCTCGTCGAAGAGGGCACGTTCGACGCCGCTGCCAACCGCCTGCACGTCACCGCTTCCGCCGTCTCGCAGCGCATTAAAGCCATGGAGCAGTCGGCCGGCCAGATT
>JAODBB010000223.1 GCA_025463745.1 Subtercola sp. | reverse complement strand
CCGACCTCGTGGCGAACCGTACCGCGCTGCAAGAAGCCGGAATCGACTACGACTCGGCCGACATCGAGTTCGTGCCCACCCTCAAGGTCGAGGTCGACGCCGAGACGGCGCGCAAGGTGTTCCGCCTCATCGACGCTCTCGAAGACAACGACGACGTGCAGAACATCTACAGCAACGTCGACCTCTCGCCCGAGGTGCAGGCCGAGCTCGAGAACGACTGAGCCCTTCGCTCCTCTTGCCCGCGAAGTGAGGCAGTTACCGCGGTTCTGAGGCCGTTACAACGACCTCGGTACCGTCGCAAGAGCCTCACAAGAGCTTCCGGCAGCGGCCACGAAGCCGATCGGGCGGCAGACACGCGCACGGGAGATGACCGGCGAGGCGGTGCGCCGCGGGATAGGTTTGCGGCATGCGCGTATTAGGGATCGACCCCGGGCTGACCCGCTGCGGGGTCGGCATCGTCGATGTGTCGCAGAATCGGCGTGCCACGCTCGTGTACGTCACGGTCATCCGCACACCCGCCGGCGAACAGCACGAGAACCGGCTGCTGACCATCAGCGACGGCATCGAACGGATGCTCGACGAGTACACACCCGAGCGCGTTGCACTTGAGCGGGTATTCGCCGACACGAACGTCAGCACGGTCATGGGCACGGCGCAGGTGAGCGGTATCGCGATGCTCGCGGCTGTGAAGCGACGACTGCCGATCGGCATGCACACACCCACCGAGGTCAAGGCCGCCGTAACCGGCTATGGCCAGGCCGACAAGAAGCAGGTCGGAACCATGGTGGCGAAGATCTTGCGCCTCGAGGAGATCCCGAAGCCCGCCGACGCCGCGGACGCCCTCGCGCTGGCCATCTGTCACGCCTGGCGCTCGCCCCTCGGCGCCCTCGCGGCTACAGCCTCTCCCGACCTTCACGGCGGCGCGGCCCCGCGCACACGCCCGCCCGCCGCACTCACGAGCGCCCAAGCAGCCTGGTTCGCCGCTGAACAGGCGGCTAAAGCCGCGGCACCCGAACGCGGAGGCCTTCGCCGCACTACGTAATCTGCCAAAATCGCACGTCGGTGCTCCACGGGTTGCTCCACACAGTGATAAACGCCGCGAGTCCCCAGGAACGAGAAGCAATATCAGAAGGAAAGGCAAAAACTTCCTGCGCGCGGGTGGCCGGACGCCAATGAGGATTGCGATGACGCACGCGAGTGGCAGCACTGGTAAGACGATCGACACTACCTGATTGTCTCGGGCGCAGCCGTCGGCCGTGTAACACGAAGAAGCCATAACTCGACCAGTCAGCACTGAAAACATGATTGAGCGCACTCTCGGTTGAGACCCGGTCGGATCTGTGTCGATAAACCTTCCTTGCACACTACCTGACGAATGCTTGCTTAATATTGTCTGTCTGGAATGTGGCGCGCCGTGCGAACAGGTGTTCGAACGTCGGTGGGTCGCCGTAGGCTGTCAGGGTGATCTCAAGTCTGCGCGGAACGGTACTCGACCTGTACGGCACGGGCGCCGTCATCGAAGTGGGCGGCGTCGGGTTTCAGGTTCAGCTGACGCCCGAACACTCGCTGTCGCTGCGCATCGGCGAAGAGGCGCGGGTGCTCACGAGCATGATCGTGCGGGAAGACTCCCTCTCGCTGTTCGGCTTTCCCGATTCTGAGTCGCTCGAGATCTTCTCGCTGCTCGTGGCCGTCACCGGTGTTGGCCCGAAATCGGCCATGGGAGTACTCGCGGCGCTGACACCCTCCGAGATCGCGCGCGCCGTGTCGGCCGACGAAGACGCTGTGTTCCGGCGTGTCACCGGCATCGGGCCGAAGACCGCGAAACTCATCGTCGTGTCGCTGACAGGCAAAGTCGCGGCATACACTCAGGCGTCTGCCGGGCGGCCGAGCTTCTCGCCGGTCAATTCGGTACGCGACGACGTGCTGGTCGCGCTGGTGGGCCTCGGCTGGAGCGATCGCAGTGCATCCGACGCCCTCGACAGCGTTCTCGCGGCGACGACCGACGACGAAGCGACCAACATGCCGATGCTGTTACGCCGGGCGCTCAGCGAACTGGGCCCGCGACAGAGCACGGCGGGCCCCCGATGAGCGATTCGGATGAGATGGGTCGGGCTAATGAGATGCGTCGGGCCAAAGAGATGCGTCCGGCCAAAGAGATGCGTCGGGCCAACGGGATGCCTCCGGCCGATGAACTCCTGCAGCCCGAGATGATGGGCTCCGAAGCCGAGGTCGCCTTCGAAGGGGCGTTACGACCGAAGAGTCTCGCCGAGTTCGTGGGGCAACATCGGGTGCGCGGGCAGCTTCAATTGCTGCTGGATGCCGCGACCATCCAGAACCGCACCCCCGACCACATTCTGCTCGCCGGCCCTCCGGGGCTCGGCAAGACCACGCTCGCGATGATCGTGGCACACGAGAGCGGCCGCCCCCTTCGCATGTCGAGCGGCCCGGCCATTCAGCACGCGGGAGATCTGGCGGCGGTGCTCTCGAGCCTGGTACCGGGTGAGGTGTTGTTCGTCGACGAGATTCACCGCATGGCGCGCTCCGCCGAAGAACTGCTGTACCTGGCGATGGAAGACTTTCGCATCGACATCATGGTGGGCAAGGGGGCCGGCGCCACCTCCATCCCGCTCGATCTCGCCCCGTTCACACTTGTCGGCGCCACCACGCGGTCGGGCCTCCTGCCGAACCCGCTGCGCGACCGGTTCGGTTTCACGGCGCACCTGGAGTTCTACGACGCCGACGAACTGGTGCACGTACTGCGCCGCGCCGCGGTTCTGCTCGAACTGCGCGTCGAAGACGCGGCACTCATCGAGATAGCCAATCGTTCGCGGGGCACGCCACGAATCGCCAACCGGTTGCTCCGTCGGGTGCGTGACTACGCACTAGTGCACGGGGGAGAGGCGACACGGGCCGTCGTCCGTTCTGCCCTCGAGCTCTACGACGTCGACGAACTGGGCCTCGACCGCCTCGACCGTGCCGTGATGATGATTCTGCTCACCCGCTTCAACGGCGGCCCCGTCGGGCTCAATACGCTCGCGGTATCGGTGGGCGAGGAGTCGGAGACGATCGAGTCGGTCGTCGAGCCGTTTCTCGTTCGTATCGGGCTGATCATTCGAACGCCACGGGGCCGGATGGCCACCCGTGAAGGCTGGGAGCATTTCGGAATGCAGCCCCGAAACGACATCGCCGAACAGTTGGCCCACAAACATCGCCCTACCGGCAACGAAGGCGCACGGGCAGGCACACAGCAGTTGTTCGGCGACGAGCTATAATTCAAGCTGACGCTCAGCCCCGCTCTGTATGCTGGGGCC
>JAODBB010000215.1 GCA_025463745.1 Subtercola sp. | reverse complement strand
ACCGACGCCGTCATGACGACCGTGGCGCCGACGGGAATGTCTCCCGTCCAGATGAGGTCGCCCGAAGCGCTCACGAACTGCGCGCTGCCGGAGTCGGCACTGCCGTCACCGTTGTAGTCGGCATCGTCGAGCGCGCCGACGAAGCTGTCGGAGATGGACACACCTACGTACGGCACCAGGCCCACATTGGTGAAGGTTGCGGTGTAGCTCACCACTCCGGTGGGGGTCGTGGTGACGCTATCGGCGCTGTTGACGATGCTCAGGCACGCGATGGGCACAACGGTCACGCAGCGCGGGTCTGCCGAGGCCGGTTGGCAGGTGCTTCCCGCGCTCGAGGAGACGATCGTCTGCGTGAGCTGATAGTCGCCGGCCGTGCCCGAGCCGACCACCACTACGTAGCTGATCGTGGCGGTGGCCCCCATTGCGAGCGGACCGGCCCAATCGAGAGACGTGCCCGTGATGGTGGCAGCGCCGGAGGTCGCCGAGATTCCCCCTGAATAGACCGCATCGTCGAGCACGCCGGAGAGATCGGCACCGAGTTCGGCGCTGGCCGCCGGGATCTGCCCGCTGTTGAGGATCGAGACGGTGTACGTGACGGTCTGGCCCGGTGCCGACGTGACACGGTCGGTCGACGAGCTGATCGTCAATTCGGGAGTCAGTACCGCGATGGTGCTGCGACAGGCAGGGTTACTGCTCGCGGGCAGGCAGGTGCTGCCGACCTCACTGGAGGTCAGCAGCGTGATCATCGTCTTGTCGCCAGTGGGCGGTGAGTTCGCCCGCACCGTGTACGTGATGGTCGCGGCCTGGCCGACCGCCAGCGAACCGCTCCAGGTCAGAGTCGGGGTCGCAAACGATACAGTGCCGATGCTTGCGACCGCATCGAGCTGATAGTCGGCATCGTCGACGACACCCATCAGGGAATCAGTGACGGTCGCGTTGGTATACGGCGTCTGGCCCGAGTTGTGAATGAGAACCGTGTAGGTGACGGCGGCGCCCGGAACGACGAATGTCGCGCTGCCGCTCTGGCTGATCGTCAGGCCCGGCAGCAGAACGGCAAGAGACGCCGTGCAGCGCGGATCGGCAGACGATGTGGCGCAGTTGCTGCCCGGGGCGTTCGTGGTGAGCGTGCCCGAGATCAGCCGGTTGCCGGTGTCGGGGTTCTTCACCGTCAATGTGCCCATCACCGTGACGACGCCGCCGACCGGAATGCTGCCCGTCCACGAGAACGAGGTCGCGTTCAGTACGAGGGTGCCAGAACTTGCCGTCTGATCTCCGTTGGCAATCGCGTCATCCGCCGTTTCGGCAACGGGCATCACCACGGTGATGCCCTGGTACGGGAGGGCCCCTGTGTTCGTGAAGGTCGCCGACAAGTGGATGATCGAACCGGGCGTCGTGCTCGTCTCGGCGTAATGCTGCTCGACCACAAGGGCGGCAATGGGAACGACGCTCGCGCACCGCGGGTCTGAACTCAACGCTTGGCAATTGTTGCTTGCGGGAAGGGAGGTGGAACTGACGGTGCTCGACAGTATCTGGTTGCCGCTGGGGGTGGCGTTGACGGTGACCGAGTAGATGATCGTCGCCGTGGCGCCGGCCGCCACGGAGCCCGACCAGGTGAGGGTGCCAGAGGCGAAACCGACCGTGCCGACGTTCGCCGAGGCATCCGCGTTGTATGCGGCGTCGTCGAGTACGGAAGCCAGGGAGGTCGTGAATTGCGCGGGCTGAGTGATGGCGCTCGAGTTGGTGACGCCCACCGAATAGTGCACGGTCGCGCCCGCCACCGTCGACGGAACATCGGCCAGGCTGGTGAAGGTGAGGCTCACCGAATCGGTGATCATCACAGAACTGGCGCAGCGGGCATCCGCGCTGCCGCTGGCACAGTTGCTGCCCACCGTCGGGGATACGACGGTGCTCTGCATCGTGCGGTCGCCTGACGCGGGATTGGTGACGGCGACTGCATACGAGATCGTCGCCGAGGCGGTGGGAGCGAGAGTACCGCTCCAACTCACGACTCCGCTCGTGAAGCCTGGGGTTCCCGATGTCGCGGCCAGGCTTCCGCCGACCAGGGTGGCGTCGTCGAGCACCGCGGCGAGCGCGAGGGTGAACGAGGCGCCGGTGTATGACGTCTGCCCGCTGTTCGTGACGACGACCGTGTACCCGACGCTCGCGCCCAGGGTGGCGGAGGGTGCGTCGGCCGTGTGCACGATGGTGAGGGCGGGCGTGAGAACGAGAACGGTGGTTCCGCAGGCGGCCGATCCGCTGGCGGCCGGGCAGGTGTTGCCGACACTATCGGAGACAACTCGCGTCACCATCGTCTTGTCGCCGGAGCCGACTCCCGCATTGTGAACCGTGAGCGTGTACGAAATGACCACGGTCGCACCGACCGCGAGATCCCCCGACCAGCTCAACGCCGGCGAGGCGAACTGTACAGAGCCGCTCGTCGCCGTTGCGGTGCCGCTGAAGTCGGCGTCGTCGAGAACACCGGTCAACGACGTGCTCATCGTCGCGGCCGGGTAGGCCGTCTGACCCGTGTTGTGCAGGGTGACGGTATAGCCGACGGTCGATCCGGGCAAGGCAACTGTGGTGCTGGCTGTGGTGGTGACGGTGAGCCCTGGCAGCAGAACCGTCGTCAACGATGTGCATTGCGGGTCGGCGCCCCCTGCCGGGCAGTTGTTGCCGGGGGCGATCGACTGCACTGTTCCGGTGATCGATTTGTTCCCCGTGTCGGGGTCGGCCACCCGCAGAGTGCCGGTGACGGTCACCGAACCACCCACGGGGATGCTCCCGCTCCACTCGATGGCGGTGGCTGTCAGCGAAAGCGACCCCGATGACGCCGTCTGGTCACCCGTAGGCAGAGCATCGTCGATGGTGTCGGCGCTGAGGCTGTCGATCTTGATGCCGTTGTACGCCACTTGACCCGTGTTGACGAAGGTCGCCGTCAGGGTCAGAAGTGACCCAGGCGTCGTGGTCGGCTGCGAATACTGCTGCGAGAGCACGAGTCGCGCCACGGGAACGATGTTCGAGCAACGGGCATCCATCGCCCCTGGCGAGCAATTGTTGCCCAGCGACGACGACGTCACGGCAGTGCCGAGAAGGTTGTCACCACCGTCGGCCACGTGCACCACGACAGAGAAAGTGATCGTCGCAACCTGCCCGGGCGATAATCCGCCGCTCCAGGCCACCGCATCGGCAGTGGATACGACGGTGCCGCTGTCGGCCGTCGCCCCGCCTGCGTAGGTCGCGTCGTCGAGAAGGCCGGTCAGGGAGTCTGAGACGTTTGCGGAGGCGTACGTCGTCGGGCCGGAATTGGTCACCGTGACGGTGTAGCCGACGGTGGCGCCGGCGACGGTCGACGCGGCATCTGCTGTCGTGACGATGGTGAGGGCAGGCACGAGGATGCTCACCGTCGTCGAACAGCGTGCGTCGGCGCTGCCCGCGAAGCAGTTATTGCCGGCATCAGCGGAGACGAGGGTGTTCAGCAAGTGCTTGTCGCCCGGATCCGGGTCGAGGATGACGACCGGGAAGGTGATCGTCGCCGTCTGGCCCACGGCAAGGGGCGCGGTCCACGAAAGAATGCTCGCGGTGTACGACAGGGTTCCGACGGTTGCGCTCGCATTCGAGAAGTCGAATTCGGCGTCGGAGAGAACGCCGGCAAGCGAATCGCTGAACGATGCGGCCGAGTACGCGGTCTGCCCGGTGTTCGTGACCACGATCGTGTACGCAACGGTGCCCCCGGGGTTGGCGGTCGACGTGTTCGATGACGTGACGAAAGTCACGCCGGGCAGCAGCACGGTCGACGTCGCCACACACGAGGGGTTTGCGCTCAACGGCAGGCAGGCACTACCTAAAGCGTCGGCCGACACCCGCACCCCGAGAGAGCGATCGCCCGTGCTCTGCGGCGCGACGGTGTACGAGAGCGTTGCCGTCGCAGACGCGCCTACGGCGAGACTCAGCGTCCAGTTGAACGTGCCATCTGCGGCGAGTATCAATGCGCCGCTCGACGCGGTGGCATCGTGGTTGTAGCTCGCATCGTCGAGAGTGACCGTCGGGTCGATCGTGACAGGTAAACCGGTGTATCCGGTCTGCCCGGTGTTCGTCACTGTTGTGGTGTAGCTGACGACACCGCCCGGCGTGGTGGTTGCGTTGTCGAACGAACTCGTGAAGCTGAGCGCCGGAATGAGAACGGCCGTGTTGGTGCTGCAGTTCGGGTCGCTTGAGGAGACACCGCAATTGGCGCCCACGGTGGGTGAGCTGACGACGGTTTTCAGCGCCCGATCGCCGATGTCGGGGTTCACTACCGTTGCACTGAACGTCACCGAAACAGATGCGCCGACGGCGAGATCTCCGCTCCAGGTCAGCACCGAGCCCGCCAGCGACACCGCACCAGCCGATGCGACGGCGTCATTGGCGTAGGTGGCGTCGTCGACGAGACCCGAGAGCTGGTCAGTGAAGGTCGCTCCCGAATACGGGGTCTGGCCACTGTTCGTGGCCGACACCGTGTAGTGCACGACCGAACCTGGAGTCGTCGTTGCGACATCGGAGGAGGTGCTGATCGCCAGTGCGGGAATCATGACCTGCACTGCCGTCAGGCAGGTCATGCTCGATCCGCCGACGGGGCATGTCGAACCGGCCGCCGGGGAGGTGGTGACGCTCGTCATCGTCTTGTCGCCGGTGTCGGGCGAATGCACCGTCAGGGTGAGAGTGACGGTGACGCTGGCGCCGAGCGCCAGGGGGCCGGTCCAGAGCAAAACACCTGACGTGGCATCCACCACAGCGCTGCCTGCGCCGACCACGGTGGGAGTCGCGTAACTTGCATCGTCGAGCGCTCCGGCCAGCGCGAGTGAGACCGTGGTCGACGCCGGGTATGACGTCTGCCCGGTGTTCGCGATGGTGAGGGTGTAGACGACGGCACCGCCCGGAGTCGTCGTGGCGGTGCTCGTTTGGGTTGTCAGCGCCAATGCCGGAACAATGACGGCCACGACGGTAGTGCACTGCGCAGCTGGGGCGACGGCAGGGCACGAGCTGCCGGCCGATGAGGAAATCACCGTGCTCGCGAGGGATCGATCACCGAGGTCAGGATCGGCGACGGTGACGGAATAGCTGATCGTCGTGGAGGCTCCCACGGCGAGAGCTCCCGACCAGGTGACCGTCTGATTCGTGAAGCCGACACTGCCCGAACCGGCGGTTCCGTCGGCGTTATAGGTCGCGTCGTCGAGAACCCCGGCCAGCGGGTCGGCGAGGGCTGCGGAAGCGTAGGGGGTCTGGCCCGTGTTCGTGACGACGATCGAAAAGCTGACGACGCTTCCGGGCGTCGCCGAGCCGGCACTGGCCGTCTTGACGATGGTGAGCCCGGGTACTGTGACGGTCGAGGCGCAACGGGCATCCGTGGTGCCTGCTGCGCAGTTGGTACCGAGAGTGGTCGATGCAACAGTATTCGAAAGGATTCTGTTGCCGGTGTCGAGCGTCTTGACGGTCACCGAGTAGGTGAGGGTGATCGTCGCGCCGCCGGCGATCGGGCCGGCCCAACTGACGGTGTTCGAGGCGTAGCTCGCCGTTCCGCTGTTCGCAGACACATCCGAGTTGTAGCTGGCGTCGTCGAGCACCGCGGCGAGAGCGTCGCTGAGATTCACGCCCGAAAACGCTGTCGTCGAACTGTTCGCGACCGTGATCGTGTACTGCACCGAACTGCCGGCGGGTGCAGAAGAGACATTGGCCGTCTTAGTGATGATCAGCGGGCCGGTGGTGGTCACCATGCTGATGCTGCGACTCGTCGTCTGCGCGTTCGCGTCGACGACCGAGACCGTCAGATTCGATGTTCCTGACGTGGTCGGTGTGCCAGAAACGGCACCGGTGCTGGGGTTCAGGCTCACTCCGGCGGGCAGGCTTCCCGCACTGATCGACCAGGCCAGTGGAAGGGTTCCGCCTGTCACATCGAACGAGGTGGAGTAGGCCAGGCCGACCTGGCCGGCAGCCGGAGCAGCGAACGTCAGCGTCGGCAGGGCGACGATGACGAATGTGACCTGTTTCGAGGCGACTTGCCCGAAGGCATCCGTCGCAGTGAGTGTCGGGATGAACGTACCGGCGGCCGACGGCACACCGCTGATCAGACCCGTGGCCGCGTCGATGCTTACGCCAGACGGCAGGCTGCCGGCGGCGATCCTCCACGTGACAGGGGCGGTACCCCCCGACAATACGGGCTGCTGGCTGAGGCCGAGAGTGACCTCGCCCGGCGCTGGCACGAACGCGATGGTCGGTGCGGCGACGATCTGCAGGGTGACCGACTTACTGGCGATCTGACCGCTGGCGTCGACGATCTGAACGGTGAATGTGTACGTTCCGGCCACGGTGGGCGTGCCACTCAGTACGCCAGTGGGGGCACCGAGAGTCAGGCCGGGCGGCAGAGCGCCCGCGCTGATCGACCAGACGAACGGTGACGTGCCGTTCGTGACGGTCAGCGTGTGAGCATAGACGACTCCGACCTCACCGGCGGGCGGCGCGGCGAACGTCAATGACGGCGAGACATTCGGCGTGACCGTGGCCGATCGAGCCGACGCGGGCCCGGTTCCGGCCGCGTTCTGCGCGGCGACGGTGAACGTGTAGGCCGTACCCGGTGAGAGGCCGGTCACCGTCTGCGTTGTGGCTGCTCCCGTAAAGGTCTGTGCCGTTTGCGGTACGACGCCGATGAACGGGGTGACGACGTAGCCGGTGATGGTGCTGCTGCCATTGTTCGGTGCGGTGTACGTGAGTGTGGCCGAGGAGTCGCCCGCCGTCGCCGCCGTCACGCTTGGGGTTCCGGGCACGGTGTACGGAATGACGGCGGCCGATTTCGGGCTCACCGGCGAGGTTCCGTAGGCGTTCGTCGCTGACACGGTGAACGCATAAGAACCGCCGACCGTGAGCCCGGTGAATGTGTGCGAGAGGAGGGGCGCGTCGACGACCACGGTCTGGGCGATCACACCGTTGAGGTAGGAGACGACCGTATACGAGGTGATGGGGCTTCCGTTTGCCGCCGGGGCGATCCAGTTCACGACCGCGCTCGCGGTGGCGGCGGTGGCGGTGGGTGCGACGGGCGTCGCTGGGGCCGATGTGTAAACGTAGGCCGCTGCCGCTGCCAGTCCCGCGGTCACCACCGTCACCGTCACGGTAGCCGCGGCTGCTCGAGCAGGCATCGACGAAATAAGCAGCGAGCTACCGAAGACAGTGAAGCATCCGGCTGCCGCGATGCCGCCTGCACATGGCAGCAGCACCACCGGGGTCGCGGCGTTCTGCTCACTCGTCGTTCCGATTTCGATTGCGGTGGCGGCAGTGATCGCCGTGCCACCGACCAACACGGCCCCGCCACCGGTGATCGCCCCGATGGCTGGGCTCACCGTGACGGCCGAGGGGACCGTCGGCAGCGTGCCTGCTGTGGTGATGGCATCGGAATCGGGGTTGGCGTCGATAGACGACACACGAGCGGTCGAGGCGTTCTGCACGATGGCGGTCGTCATGCTGGCGCTCGTGACGATGGCCACGACGGTGATGGCGGGCAGGGCTGTGCCGTTGGTGAAGCTCGAGGCTGAGGTGGTGCACGTCACGGTCTGCCCGATCGGGGCCGCACACGACCATCCTGCACCGTAGGCTCCCACCGGTATCACCCCGGCGGGAGTGGTCTGCGTCATCGAGATCGGGCTCGACTCGTTCGCACCGGTCAAGACGCCGGTCTGAATCGAATACGTCACTGGCGCGCCGGGAGCGGGAGTCGCCGCGGAGAAACTCGTCGACACGACGCTCAGCTGAGGCACCGGGTTGAACGTGAGCACCTTGACGTCTGACGCCTCGTGATTGTCGGTCACCGATCCCGTCGAACCGACGAAGGCGAACGCGAGTTGACGAGGGACACCGGCCGAATTCAGCCAGGTGGTCGAGGGATACATCCCTGCGGCAACCGTCGGCAGTGGCCCGGTCAATGTCTTCGCGGTTCCTCCGACCGGGGTGACGACGACCTTGTACGTGCCGGCGTCGACAGACACGTCCGTGGTCGACGCGAAGGCGCTCGTCGTCGGATTGATGAGCACCTGAACCGGCACGAGGGCCACGGCGCGAATGGATGCCCGCAGCACGACTTTCGACGCTGCGACACCGTTGTACGTGGTGGTCAGTCCGCAGTATCCGGCGAGGTTGTTTCCCGGCCCGCGCACGACGACGGCGCCGGGGGTCGTCGCAGCGATATTCGGAGCGTTCGTGCATCCGGTGCCCTGGAACGACGGATTGCTGAAGTTACCGAAGACGTCGAGGCCGACGCCCAGATACGCGTTCGGCAGACCCTTGATCGACCCGGCCGGGCTGTAGCCGAGAGAACCACCACCCGGGCCGATGATGCTGGGCGCAACCGGGTTCGCCGGGTCGACCGCCGCAAGCGCGAAGCCGAGTCCGTCAGCTCCGCCGCCACCCCACTGGTAGGTATTGAAGGTCACGTCGAGGCCATTCGAGGTGGGAAAGCTCGTCTCCCCGAAGACTCCGCCGATCTGGTTGATGACGGCGCTGGTCAGCCTCAGTTTTCCCAAGCCCTGGGCGTCTGTCGCTCCGGCGCACGAGAGTAAGGGAAGGGTGGCGCTGTTGCCGCTCGCGGTGAGGCAGACGCCGTTCGTGCCGCTGGTCGGCGAGGGAACGTTGACGCTGCCCGTGCCGTCGACGGTGCGATCGGTGAAACTGTTCTGAAAAAGCACGGTGCCGGCCGCAGAGGCGGTGAGCGGTGCGGTGGCCACGGCCGTTGATGTCAGCAGAATCATGGCCGTGACGATCGCAATGGCTCGCAAACGAGCGGGGCCGGGAGGCCGGCTGTGTCTAGACATCTCCACTGCTGCCAGAAGCGTTCAGTTCGGCAGCGGCGAGTCGAACACCCTTCCGGTACTGGTGCCGGGCGAAGACGAGCAGCGCGATCACGAGGAGAATGCCGCCGACGAGCACGGCAGCGGGAACGACCGGGAAGACCACCACCTGTACCGTTTGACTCGTCGAGACTCCACCGGCGTTGGTGATGACGACGTTGACGTTGCAGATGCACATGAGCGGGGGGTTCCACGTGGCGGTGATCGCACGAGTGGAGTCTCGCGCCACGGTGAAGTCGGCGAAGGTGGTCGAGCCGGCGCCGATGATCGGCAATGCAGTATCGCCGCGGAAGTCGCGATGCACGGTGCCGCTGTTCTGAACGTCGGCGGTAACGGTGATCGCACCTCCGCCCGAGAATGCGGGCGCTGCGAGGTTGCTGACCTGAACCGTGTCGTCGATGGCGCCCGGAACGGTGATGTACACGGGGGTGGCGATGCCGCGGTTGATCTTGATGTTCGATCCGTCAGTGCCGGCCGGAACCAAGAACACCAAGGCGACCTGGTGATCTCCGAGGTCGGCATTCGCGGGAACGGAGACGGTCACCGACACGTTCTGGGAGGCTCCGGGCTGTACGTCGAACGACGTCGGGCTCACGCCGACCCAGTCGGTGGCCGAGTACGGAGCATCGGCTTGGAACGACAGACTTCCGTCAAGCGCGCCCACGAAACTCTGTTTCTCGACGTCGACATGCAAGACCGACTGGCCCCTGTTCACGACGGTGACAGCGTGATCGGCGCCGGCATCGCTCGGCCCGATCGCGAGGCGAGTGGGGCTGATGGTCAACGAGAACTGGGTGGGCAGAGTGTCGTAGGTCGTCGACTGACTCGGCGCCGGGCTCGGAATCGGAGTGGGGGTCGGCGTCGGCGTCGAAGCGCCGAACGCAGACGAACCCCCGACGCAGAGGATAAGAAACACAGACGCGACAAGCGTGTACGCGGCAAGAACCGCGCCGCGCACACGTCGTCTGGTCACTGAGAAGCCATCGATTCGCAGGTCACTCCTCAGAGTGTTGTTGCGATGTAGTTCAGCGTGACACTGTAGGTGTCGGTATTCACGAACGGAATGGTCACCTGGTAGTCGTTCGTCAGATCGTCGCCGCCCTCAGCGGATCTGGTCGCCTGCGAGTGCACCACGAACGCGGTCGTACTGCTGAGGGGAGTGAACACCGTGCCCACTTCGCTCACACCCAGTGCACCGATGGGAATCGAGTCGGTGTTGCCCGCCGTGTCGGCAACGAGCGTGGATGTCGCGGCCTGTACGGTCACGTTGTACCCGGCGAGGTTGTTCGTCTCAACCGTGTACGCGACGGCACCAGCCTGGGTGACAGTCGCACCCGGCAGACCCGTCAGAGTGAAGTTGGGAGTAAGCCCGGTCAACGAAATCGCGTTGTTGACCAGAACGTGGCCGTCGGTGCTACCGATATCGGTTGCGGCATTCGCAGCAAGGCTGCCACCGGCTACCAACGCAGCTGTGGCGACGACCACACCCATCGCCCGAAGTGCACGGCTGCGTGCCTGCCGATTCTGGCCGCGTGAAGCGGTGCCGTTTTCGGCGTCGTCTTTCGTCATGAATTCATCCCCTGAATTGTGAGAGATCGCCAATCTGGCCCCCTGCTGCACACCATACACGCTGATCTGATTATCGTTTACTTAAAGCGCAGATTGGTAAGGTGAACGTTATGCCACGTGCGGGATGGACGAAGCCCGACAGCGAGAGCCGCTTGTCTGATCACCTCGCTTTCGCGATGTTGGCGAGGGTCTTTCCGCCCGACCTGGTCGACCAGGTGGTGGCAGATGTCGGCAGGCTCCAACAGCGCAGTCGCCTCCTGCCTGCCCGCATCGTCGTCTACTACGTGCTCGGCCTCGCCATGTTCTCGCATTCCTCGTATGACGAAGTGATTCGCCTCCTGATCGCCAGTCAATCGTGGTCGTCGGGCTGGTCGCAGTCGTGGCCCGTGCCCACGAAGGCTGCACTGTACAAAGCGCGGTTGCGTCTCGGCTACGAGCCCATCCGCCTGCTGTTCGAACGTGTCGCCAAGCCGCTCGCCGACAGCGGAGACGGATTCCATCGGTCATGGCGGGTTCTCGGCATCGACAGCGTGCTGATCGACATGCCCGATACCGAAGCCAACTGTGCCGAATTCGGCCGGCGGAAGCTGACGGATGCCTCACAGCCCGGCCCGCCCGCCGCTCATGTGCTCGGATTGACTGAGATCGCAACGGGTGCGGTCATTGGGGCTTCCATCGAATCCATCGATGGCGGCGGCGATGAGTCGTTGGACTTTCTTTCGCTTCTCGGCCCTGAATCTCTCGTCATTGTGGAGTTCGGCATGCTCACACCCGAACAGTGGGCTGTCGCGGCCGCATCCGGTGCGCAGCTTCTGAGCGAGGTCTCGCCGGAGATCACCTTCGAGAAGGCGCGCGCTCTGGCCGACGGTTCTTTCGTGGCCGACGGTTCTTTCGTGTCGGCGTCGAGCCGGGCCGAACACCATCCCACGGCAGTGGCGGTGCCCGAGCTCCGTGTTCTCGAGTCCACGTCTCCCGACGGCATGCGGCGGCGGTTCGTAACGACGATCAGCGACCCCGATGTGCTCTCGTCACACGAGCTTCACGCGTTGATCTCCCGCCACCGCAATCGCAGTCTCGCCAGTGCGTTCGACGAATTTCGCGCTCATCGCACCAGCTCTGCCATCACTCTGCGGTCGAAGATGCCCGGCGGAGTGCGGCAAGAGATCTACGGGTACCTCTGCGTGCACTACGCCATGAGATGGCTATTGCACGAGCTTAAGTAAACAATTGTTGGAAATGTCGTTTCGCCACCCACATTGGGGGTACCCCCATTCGGGTCGTCGATAGGCGGCCGAGCGGCGCCCGCGATGCAGGGGCGCTGCCGATCTGACGCGCTGCGGTGCTGCTGCTAGCCTGGATCTTCGAGCCGGGGCCATCGACGGGATACCCGGCTCGACATCCCGGGCCCATGACGAATCACTCCGAACCGACGAAGACAGGCCGGCGCACGCCGGCCGAGGGCGCGCGCCCCGAGCATCCGAAGGCCGCCCGACCGAAGGCCGCCCGACCGAAGGCCGCCCGATCGCGCCGCCGCCAAGTGAGCCGTGTCGTCGCCGTCGCGGCCGGTATCGCCGCGTTCGCACTCGTTGCGATCACTGCTCTCGCACCGCCCCCGTTGCCCGTGCATCAGAGCTACTCGTACTCGAGTGCGCGAGGCGCCTTGCAGGTCATCAGCGTGCCGGGGTCTGCCGCAGGCATCACGGTCACGCGCGACGACTACTCGTCTACGCCCGGAATCACGACTTTCGCGGCGGGCAGCACGAACCGGGACTGGGCGACGCTGGTGATGTTTCTCGCCGGGTTTCCGATGACCGACTCGAACATCACCGTCATGATGCGCTGGATGCGGCAGGAGAACGGGCCCGACGACTGGTGGAACCGCAATAATCCGCTCAACAACGGCTGGGGATCGGGCGGCGGCAGCGGTTTCGGCAGTTACGACACTCTCGTCATCGCCGCCGAGAACGCGGCCGAGGCGCTGCACAGCAACAGCGGGTACGCGGGCATCGTCGCCGGCTTCGCCGCCAGTGCGCCGACGAGCCAGATCGAGCAGGCCATCTGGGCGTCGCCCTGGGCGTCGAGCCACTATGCCAACGGCACGCATTGGTCGTACACGCCGGTGCCGGTGTATGCGTCGCCGGCCGGTACCTGGTAGAAGAGTCGTTCGTGAGGCCGCTGCGCCGAATTGAGGCCGGCGCAGCTGCCACAATTCGGCACAGCTGCCTCAATTCGGCGCAAAGACCTCACGATTCGCGGTGCGGCATCCGATCGTGGGATTACTACAAATCCGCACGACGATGTTTAGACCCATCTCGGCGCCCCCCGAGCGCATTCGGGTGTTTCAGTTGAGGGAGTATCAGACCTCGCAAGGAGAACCACCCATGAAGCCGCTGCAGAACCGCACCGTCGCCGTCACCGGAATCGGCGTCGTCGCGCCGGGAGGAGTCGGGGTCGACGAGTTCTGGCGCAGTCTGTTCGCACCCGCGGTCGATGGCGCCGTGCGCCGGGTCGACGAAGAGAGGCTCAACGCGCGCCGGCTGATGACGCACAAGGCGGCGAAGAACGCCGACATCAATGTGCACTTCGCGGTTGTCGCGGCCGACGAGGCGCTGCGAGATGCGGGGCTGCTGGCTGATGCTCCGCACGACGGCCCCGCTGAGTCTGACGTGCAGCCGCTTGCCCCGGCGGTCGACCTTGATCGCGCGGCGGTATCGATGGGAACTGGAATCGGGGGCATCCAGACCTTCGCGGTGCAGGCCGACGTGCTGCGCGATCGGGGCGAGCGGCTTGTGTCTCCGCACACAGTGCCCATGGTGATGCCGAACGCGGCGGCGGGCGCGCTGAGTATTCGGTTCGGCATGAGGGGTGCGGCATCCACCGTCACCACAGCGTGTGCCGCCGGCACTGACGCCATTGCGTCCGGCGCACGACTCATCGCGCAGGGCACGGCCGACGTCGTGCTCGCGGGCGGCACCGACTCGAGCCTGACCCCGGTGTGCCTCGCCGGGTTCGCCAACATGCGTGCGCTGTCGAAAAGCGGCATCTCGCGGCCCTTCGACCGCGATCGTGACGGGCTCGCCGCGTCAGAGGGATGCGGCATGCTCGTGCTCGAGCCGCTTGACGACGCCGTGGCGCGGGGGGCGCACATCTACATGACCATCGAAGGTGCGGCATCCACCGCCGACGCCTACCATGTGACGGCCCCGGCGCCGAACGGCCGCGGAGCCGAGCGCACCATGCGGCTCGCGCTCGACGACGCGGGGTTGAGCCCCGAAGACATCACGCACATCAACGCCCACGGCACGTCGACCGGCCTCAACGACGCCGCCGAGAGCGAGGCCGTGGCGCGGCTGTTCGGCGACTGGCGGCCGGTACTCACCAGCATCAAAGGCGTTACCGGCCACTCGTTCGGCGCAGCCGGGGCCATCGAGGCGGTCGCGGTGGCGCTGACCATCGCGAACCACACGATTCCTCCGACGGCCGGCCTCGTGAATCAAGACGAGGCGATCACGCTCGACATCGCTCAGGATGCCCGGCCCTGGGTACCGGGCCCGGTGCTGTCGAACAGCTTCGGTTTCGGCGGGCACAACGGCAGCCTCGTCTTCGTGCCGGCGCCCGCTCCCGTTTCTTCGCCGGCCCCCGTTGCGTAATGCGCCCCGCCCGCAATCGCGCTTTCCCTTGCCTGAGCCCTTGCCCTTCACGTCAGGTCAGAAAACGTCGCCATCCCTCGCGGTTC
>JAODBB010000059.1 GCA_025463745.1 Subtercola sp. | reverse complement strand
TCCGGCGAAGTCGCCGCCGAGCAGCGGAGCCTCGAACGTGGTGGTCTCGCCCGCGGTGAGCGAGTCGATGACGCCGTCGAGACCCTCGAGCAGCTCGCCGGAGCCGACCTCGTACGAGATGCCGGTGGCGTTGTCGACCTCGGCGTCGTCGATGGTGGCGATCAGGTCGAGCTGGGCGAAGTCGCCCGTCTTGATGGGGCGATCGACGGTGACGAGAGTGCCGAAGCGGGTACGCAGGCGCTCGAGCTCGGCGTCGACCTCCTCATCGGTCACGTCGAGGGCGTCGACGGTGACCGGCAGGCCTTCGTAGTCGGGGAGATCGAGGTCTGGACGAACATCCACCTCGATCGCGAGCTCGAGGTCACCCGAGAAGTCTTTCTTGCTCGGCCACTCGACGATGTCGGCTTCGGGGCGGCCAAGCGGCCGCAGCTCCTGCTCCTCGATCGCGGCACGGTAGAAGCTGTCGAGACCATCGTTGACGGCGTGCTCGAGCACAGCCTCTTTGCCGACACGCTGGTCGATCAGGGGCGGCGGCACCTTGCCCTTACGGAAACCGGGGATGTTCACCTGGTCGGCGATGTGGGTGTAGGCGTGATCAATGCTGGGCTTCAGCTCTTCGGGCGTCACCGAGATGGCGAGCTTCACGCGCGTGGGGCTGAGCTGTTCGACCGTGGTCTTCAACACAATCTCCTGAGATACGTTACCGGTGTGAAAGTCGTGCGAAGCATCCCGAGCACCGGTCAGCTGGGCTGGCGCGGTGCCTGTGGTCTGCATGTCGGGGCGACAGGATTCGAACCTGCGACCTCTCGGTCCCAAACCGAGCGCTCTACCAAGCTGAGCTACGCCCCGGGAAATAAACCTCGGCAAGCCTAGCGCACAAGCCCGGGGTGAACCTGCGCTGGGGCAAACCTGTACTACGATGTTCGGGTGCCACTATGGCGCGCGGGGATGTAGCTCAATGGTAGAGCCTCAGTCTTCCAAACTGATCACGCGAGTTCGATTCTCGTCATCCCCTCTCCACTGTTCGTCTTCTGCGTCCTCGCCGCAGAAGACGCCATTACTTGCGCGGCTCTGCCTCATGGCGGCCACCTTCGTCTCACGCTGCGTCCCCGCCGCATGAAGCGCCATTACTTTCGCGGGTCGACCTCATGGCGGCCACCGTCGATCTGCGCTGCGTCCTCGCCGCAGAAGACGCCATTACTTGCCTGTTCGGTTGGGGAATCCCTTGCGCGTGAGTCGACTGCGCCACGAGGCTGGCCTCGGGCGGGGCATAGGGCGACGCGGCCTCGGGAGACAAGACATCCGCAAGGCCGCGTCGTGGTGTCGGGCAGGCTGACTGAAGTTCCTAGCTACCTTCAGCCCGGCCTACACCCGGCAAACTTCTGCAACCCGAACGTGCCAGAAGCTGCCCCACATAGACGATGCTACTCAGCCCTGCCCCGTCGCATATCTCCCCGAACGGGTCACGTCGCCCGATTCGACGGGTCACGTCGCCCGATTCGACGGGTCACGTTGCCCGATTCGACGGGTCACGTTGCCCTATTCGGGGGTTCCCCCTATTGGGGAATGTGAATATTTCCCAGCCAAATTAGCGTAGAACGTGCAACCCGAATTGCAGGATGTTCCGGTTCACCAGAGTTCCTAGCGACGATGTGCCGGAACACCGCGGGTATTGATCTGTTGCGCGCAGATCGAGTCCCGCCGCGGTGGGCGGGCACCCGATCGTCCCGCCCACCGATGGTGTTGAGCGTGATCAAAACGCACCATTTCACGTGGGGCCGACTGGCGATAAAAGGTAATGCTCACCTTCGTAAGCCCAGCCTTCGCTTGCTTGCGCAAGGTTTCAGGCTGAGTACCGTTGAAGATATCAAGACGAAGGGAGACGTCATGTCTGACGTTGTCACCACCATCAAGAGTTCTTCGAACCCCGACGTGGCCGCTGCGGCCGCACAGTTTCTCAGCCAGGTCGTCATCGACTCGCAGGCTCTGGTCATCAACGGCAAGCAGGCGCACTGGCACGTTCGCGGCGCGAACTTCATCGCCGTTCACGAGCTGTTCGACGAGGTCGTCGAGCGCGCCGAAGACTACGCCGACACCGCCGCCGAGCGCGTCGTAGCCCTCGGTCTGCCGTTGGATGCCCGCATCGGCACCGTCGCGGCCAAGACCACTCTGCCCGAACTGCCCGCCGGCTTTCAGCCCGCCGACATCATGATCGCGGCGCTCGTCGCATCGATCGACGCGGTTCTGGTGAGCGTCAATAAGGCCATCAAGGAGCTCGGCGCAATCGACGCCGCGAGCCAGGATGTCGCGATTCAGATCGCGCGCAGCCTCGAGAAAGACCGCTGGTTTCTCTTCGCACACATCGCAACGGTCTGAGCGACCGTTCCTGAACGGAATTGAATGGGGATCCCCTCTTGGGGTCCTCATTTTTCGTTGGAGGCCGGCGCGCACAGCACGGGACGCAATCGAGGTGGCACCGGAGACGTGGGAGGGGCTGCATAACTGATAAAGTCTCATCATGATCCCGACTCCTCAGCCCTACTCCAATCCACGGGCCACCCCACCTCCCCCGCCACCCCGCCGAAGGCGCCGCACGGTGCTGATCGTGGTTGCCGTTGCAGTGGTGGTGCTGATCGTGGCAGCGGTGGGGTTCGCGGTGTCTGTCTTCGGTCTGAATTCCGGTTTCGTCGCGCTGATCGGCGCTGTCATTCTCTTCGGCCTCATTTCGTTCGCCCTGCGGTTTCTTCCTCAGGGGCTGCCCGGAATCCGCCTCCTGAGGTCTCTTGTCGGGTTCGTCACGATCGCAGCACTCGCAGGCATTCTCTATTTCTTCTTCGTCCCTGCCGCGCAGAGCGGGTTCCGATCACTACCCGAGCTCGGTGGCCCGGCCACCAGCGCGGCCACCACACCCGTCACCGTTGTCTATGACGTCACCGGCACCGCACCGACCGCTTCAATCACTCAGTCGCCTGCCGGCGACGCAACGACAGGCGGCACTGGCAACACCGGCGACACCGCGACTACCGTGCAACCGATTCCATTCAGCCGCACCTTCACCGTCACCGGGTCGGCGACAACCTTCTTCAGTCTCAGCGCGAGTATCTCGGGAGACGATGAGTCCACAAATCTCAGCTGCTCCATTACGGTCGACGGAACGGTCATCGCGCACGACAGCGATAGCGGCGGTTTCGGGCTGGTCATCTGCAACGGCACAGCGAAGGGGTGAACTCAGAGGGCGAGGTGAGTGGCGCGACCGGCAAGGAAGGTCGCCGACACGGGCATGCCGCGAAGGTCGTCGGGCGAGCCGCTGAGCGGGTCGCGCTCAATCACGGCGAGATCGGCCGACATGCCGACGCCGATCGATGCGAACCCGTTCGTCGACGCCACGAGGGCCGCCTGCGCCGAAAGGCGCTGCTCGGGGTGCCAGGCCGAGCGGCCGTCACGTGAGCGGCCGACCGCCGACGCCATGGTCTGCCAGGGGTCGAGCGGGGCCACGGGTGCGTCTGAGCCGAGTAACAGCGAGGCTCCGGATGCACGGAGGCTCTCGAAGGCAAAGGCACGGTCGGTACGCCCGCTCCAGTAGCGGTCGGCCACGTCACGATCATCCATCGCGTGCTCGGGTTGCACACTCGCCACAACGCCGAGCGCAGCGAATCGCGCGAAGTCCGTGGCTGCCACGAGCTGGGCGTGCTCGATGCGGCCGCCAGAGCCCAACCGTTCGAATACGTCGAGGGCGAGAGCGTTCGCATGGTCGCCGATCGCGTGCACCGCGGGGTCAAGGCCCGCGCCGGTTGCCCGCTCGAGCAACGTGAGCAGAGCATCCGGCGTCACGGTGAGCATTCCGCGCGAATGGTCGTGACCTTCGAGGCCTTCGTACTCATCGAAACAGTAGGCGGTTCGGGTGTTGAGTGAACCGTCTGTGATGATCTTGAACGGGCCGACCGTGAGAAGACCATCGGTATCGGGAATGGTGTCGCCGGTTCTGAGGCCTGCCCGGATGCTCCGCTCGAGATGGTCGGTGTAAATACCGAACGACACCCGCAAAGTGTTGAAGCCTGCGGCGATGCGGCGGCGCCAGTCGGCGAGGTTGTCACGCATGTCGAGGTCGACGATTCCGACCACTCCGAGGCGGGCGGCGGCCCGGCCTGCCTTGTCGACGAGAGCGTCACCGATCTCGTCGGGCACATCGTCGAGTCTGCGCATGAAGGCAAAGCACTCGTCTTCGCGCAGCTGGCCAGTTGGATGCCCGGCCAGCCCATACTGCGCGAGCGCTACCGAATTGAGCCAGCAGGCGTGCAGGTCTGCGCTGATCAGAACGACCGGGCGCGTTGCCGAAACGCTGTCGAGCAGGCCAGCGTTGAGCGCCGCGGCGTCGGGCCAGAGACCGTCGCGAACGCCGAACCCGACGAGTGGTGTCTGATCGGCCGAGGCGGCAAGAGAGACACATGAGCCGAGCTGGTTGATCACTTCGCGCGCAGAAGCCGCCGAGCTGACATCCACTCGGCTGCTCAGCAGCGCCCATTGGGTGAAATGAACGTGGTTGTCCCACAGACCGGGAATGACGAACCGGCCGTCGAGGTCTGACTCGGCAGAGCCGACCGGAGCGCGAACGATGCCTGTCGGCACGATCGCCCGGATGCGGCCGTCGGCGAGCAGCACATCACTGGATCCGTCGTGACCCGGAACGCGCCCGCGACGGAGGAAAACGTCGTCAGGCACCCGGCGTACCCGGCGCGCCCGCGGTCGGCAACGGATGCACCCGCCGCATCTCGGCGGCCAGCTCCGGCTGACGGTAGGTGTCGCCCTCAGTGAGCTCGTGGATGATGCGCTCCACCGTCTCGGCAG
>JAODBB010000162.1 GCA_025463745.1 Subtercola sp. | reverse complement strand
GAGGTCTGCCCGATCTCGCTCTCGTTCTGCGTCTGCATCACCTCGAGCAGCGGACGGAACGGGTGGTGCTGGCGAATGGGCTCACGCACGAGCATCCGGCTGAAATCACCGTCGAGCCGCATCGCGTAGAACAGGTTGCGACTCGGCATCAGCGAACTCACCAGCGTCTCGAAGGCGTCACGGTCTATCGGGCCGTCGTCGCCCAGCCGCATGCTGAGGGTCGGCGCGAAGTCGACCACTTCGGCGAACGGCACGCGTTCGGTCTCGCTGACCCGGCTCACGCTGCCGTCAGACGTGCAGCGATAGATCTCGCCGTCGACGAACACGAGCTCGCCGTTCAGCGCATGCCCGCAGCCGATACCGAAATTGCCGGTCGCCAGCACCTGATCCGCCGGAAAAACGCCATCGTAGAGGCCCGCCATGAGCGCATGGATCACCGAGAATTGCGTGATGTTGAGGCCGATGGCGGGTCGAAGGTCGCCGCTCATGCGCGCGAGGCAGAGCTCTTCGCAGCGCGCTTGTCAGTGCGCTTGGCGACGGCGCCCGCGATCAATCGCCAGCCGAGCAGAAAGACCCCGAGCACGATCAGCGCCACGATGACGAAGCTCACTTCGACCCCCTGCCCGCTCAGCACACGCAAGAACATGCCCACCACCACCGTGAACAGCCAGATCGGGATGCCCGGCAGCACCACGCGCACCGGGTACCGCCAGGCGCGAGTCGCCAGCCAGCCGACCACGAGCCCGACCGCGAAGGGCCAGAAAGTCACGAGCGATCCGCCGAGACTGAAGCCTTCGCTGTGGCTGCTGCGACCGATGAGTACGAACACCAGCACGAGCACCAGGTCGGCGACGGCGGCCAGAACGATAGTGCGGGTGGCCGCGGGGCGCCGTACGGGCGTGGTTTGTGTCATACATGCAGTCTAGATTCGTCGACAGCAGCCGTGATGCCGCCGCTAACTGAGGATGTGCGCCGAGCCGTCGCGATATCTGCCGCGAGCTCGCGCTGATCCTCCGTTAGCCGCCCCGACACCGTCGGCGCGCGCGGTGCCGATACTTCGGCAGGCGACGGCGTCAGTACCCCGGCCGCAGGTCTGGGGCACGCCTGATGCCGAACTCCACGGCGAGCGCGCGCCGCGCCGCGTGCCACCCTCCGAGCCCGTGCACCCCGGGCCCGGGCGGCGTCGACGACGAGCAGAGGTAGACCCCGCGCAGAGGCGTCTGCCAGGGGTGGGGCGAGAGTGTCGGCCGGCGCACGAGCTGAGCGAAGGTGGCCGCGCCCGCCGAGATGTCGCCGCCCACGTAGTTGGGGTTGCCGTGTTCTTCTTCGACAGCCGTGCGCCCCGAGGTGGCCAGAATCGTGTCACGAAACCCGGGAGCGAACCGTTCGATCTGACTGATGATCGTTTCGCTCTGGTCGACATCGCTGCCGGCCGGCACGTGCGTATACGCCCACAGCACGTGCTTGCCCTCAGGCGCCCGCGACGGGTCGACGACGGTCGGCTGCGCCACGAGCACGTACGGTTTCGGCGCATGCTTTCCTGAGGCCACGATCGCTTCGCTGCGGGCGATCTGAGCGTGCGTTCCGCCAACGTGCACGGTTCCGGCCAGGCGCAGTTCGGCATTCGCCCACGGCACAGGGTCACTCAGCGCGAGGTCGAGTTTCGCCACCGCGTTGCCGTACCGAAAGCGGTTGAGGCTGCGGGTGTAGCCGCGGGGCACTCGATCCCCTGCGAGTTCGAGCAGCGCCTTGGGGGTCAGATCGAGCAGCACCGCGCGGGCCGGCGGAAGGTCGTCGAGCGAGGTGACCTCGGTCTGAGTGACTACTTCACCGCCGTGCGCGAGCAGATCATCCACCATCGCCGCGATGATCGCCTGACTGCCGCCCACCGGAACCGGCCAGCCCACGCCGTGCGCATACGTGCCGAGAAGCAGCCCGGCCGCGGCAGGCGCGAGCCCCGGCAACGGCAGAATCGAGTGCGCCTGCACACCGCTCAGCAGCGCGGGCGCGATGTCGCTCTCGAAGCGCAGGCTCCACAGTGGGCTGCCCTGCTCGACAGCCCGCAGGCCGAATTGCGCCACGAGCTGCGGATGCTTCGGAACCCGCAGCAACGACGTTCCGGTGAACGCAGCCAGCTCGCGCCAGTGGCTCACCAAGGGCTCGAACAGCCGCTTCCAGGCCGGCCCGTCGATGCCGAGCCCGCGGGCCGTCTCGTCGAGACTCTGGTAGGCAAGGCCCGCCCGCCCGCCGTCGAGCGGATGCCCGTATGCCAGCTCCGGCCGACGCAATTCGATGCGCGACGCCAGTTGAAACCGACGGAAGAACTCCGACGCGAGGGCCATCGGATGCACTGCAGAACACACATCGTGCAGATACCCCGGCAGCGTGAGTTCGGCCGTTCGCGCCCCTCCGCCGAGCGTGTCAGCCCGCTCGTACACCCGCACGTGAAGCCCTGCGCGCGCCATCGTCACCGCGGCGGCAAGCCCGTTGGGGCCTGCTCCGACCACGACCACATCGACGGCATCCATAGGGCATAGTATTCCACCCCTCATGAATCACACTCCGCTCACTGTCAAGCCCTTGTCGCTCGGCCCGATCCATGGTTCTCTATCATCGAGCACCAGACCGAAGGAGGTTGATGTGAGCATTCAGCTGACCCATCGCCCACAGACCACTGGCCCGCTGACACCTGCAGCAGAGCCCACCCGAACTCTCAACGAAAAGCCGAACGACAGGCCGCTCGACAAACCGCAAGCGGCAGACATTCGCATCTCGATCATCTCCGATCACGAGTGGCGCATCTGCGACCGCCGAATTCCTGAAACGAACGCCGAGAGCGTGCTCGGCTACATCGAGAAGACCGGCGAATTCTTCGAGGTGATGCGCCTTACGGCAACACGCAATCTGCTCTATTACGCCGATTTCGAGAACGCCATCAAGAGCTTCTCATCGACCGTCGCGCCGAGCGCGGTCGGCCGCGTCTCGTAACCCACCGAGCGCCGCCGAAAAGTCTCGCCGTACTGCCATGCGCAGTGCAATACTTCAGGTATGCCCACCGGAACCGGAACAGCAACAGACCCGTGGATGCTCAGCACTCCCCCCGGGTCGTCGAGCTACACCCTCTACCGTGACGACACGGCGACACCGCCGATTCTCGTCTGTCAGGTCGGCTCGACGAAGCTGACCTACGACGCCCGTGCGGTCGACGACCTGCACACCTGGCTCCTCGCGCAGGGCGACTGGGTGCCGCTCGGTGCGGCCGACGAGCAGAAGCCCGCGGCCGACGGGACCGTCGAAGCGTGGGGGCGCAGCCCCGAGAACCCGCTCGGCGGATGGTACGGCTTGCGTAAGGGCTACCGGGGTCGATTCGGCATGTATCTTCCTCCGCTGCTCGAAGCCCTCGGTCTGGCCGAGCTCACGCACGACGCGCGCAACAACAAGATGCGCGCGGTCTGAGGTCGCGGCCCCTGCTTCCGCGCGCTCGGCCTCTCTGCACGGTAACGTCGTGACCCATGGATGACCAGACCTGGGCCCGTACGCCGATCGAGCCGCAGAGCGTCAACGCTCCCCTCTCGACGGCGGCCGTCTTTCTCGTTGTGACCATCAACGACGGTGCCGAAGCGGCGGCGACCGCACGCGCCGTGATCGCCGACATCGGCGGCCTCATTCGCACGGTCGGTTTTCGCGATCTTGCCGGTCACCTCTCCTGCAACGTCGGCATCGGTGCAGCAGCCTGGCAGCGATTCGAGCAGAAATCGAAGCCCGCCCAGCTCGATCGTTTTCACGCCATTCCGGGGTTCGCGCACACGGCCCCGGCAACACCGGGCGACCTGCTCTTTCACATTCGCGCCGAGCGGGCCGATCAGTGCTTCGAACTCGAGCGACTGCTGCTCGGCAAGTTGGCCGGCGCCGTCACGGTGGTCGACGAGGTTCAGGGGTTTCGTTACTTCGACTCGCGTGACGTGCTGGGCTTTGTCGACGGAACCGAGAACCCCACCGGCGCATCCATGATGCAGGCCTCGCTGATCGGCGACGACGACGCAGAGTTCGCGGGCGGCAGTTACGTCGTGGTGCAGAAGTACCTGCACGACCTCACAGCCTGGGCCACCCTCAGCACCGAGCAGCAAGAGGCCATCATCGGCCGCACCAAGGCCGACAACGTCGAACTCGACGATGACGACGCCCCCCGCAAATCGCATAAGGCGCTGAACACCATCGTCGACGAGAATGGCGTCGAGCATGACATTCTGCGCGACAACATGCCGTTCGGCCGGCCGGGTGCGGGCGAATTCGGCACCTACTTCATCGGCTACGCCCGAAATCTCTGGGTGATCGACCGGATGCTGCGGCGCATGTTCATCGGCGACCCGGTGGGTGACTACGACCGCATTCTCGATTTCTCGACGGCGGTGACCGGTTC
This sequence comes from Subtercola sp., assembly GCA_025463745.1. GTDB lineage: Bacteria > Actinomycetota > Actinomycetes > Actinomycetales > Microbacteriaceae > Subtercola. The sequence continues at coordinate 26,475 of JAODBB010000162.1, read as the reverse complement.
GACCTACTTCGTGCCGTCGAACGACCTGCTCGAATCGCTCGATCCTGACGCCTGAGCGAAGGCCGCCGACAGACTTGAGCAACGTCGAGCTTAGCGTCAGCTTCGCCGCACTAAACTCCAGTCATGGATGAGCAACTGATCAGCTCGCTGCGCCGCGCGGTCGCCACCTCTCCCGATGACATCCACCTGCGGCTTCTGCTCGGTCAGCTGCTGCTGAAGAACGGTGAAGCCACCGAAGCGATCACGCTGGCGGCGAGCATTCTGCAGCTCTCACCCGGCAGCCTGGATGCCCGGCAACTCATGAACGACGCGTTCGCCGCTCCGGCCACTGTCGAGGCTTCGGCTCAGCCCACAGGCCAGGCCGAACACGCCACAGCGGAGCCGCTGCTCACCGAAACCTCCGAGGCTGCCGAGACGACTGCGGCTGCCGAGCCGGCTGACGCTGCCGGCGGCGCCGACGCCACCGACGGGGCCAGCAACAGCGAGGCCCGCGCCGGAAGCAACGCCGAGCCCGACAACACCCCGAACCCCGGGGGCACCGGCACCGGCACCGATATCGACTCCTTAACGGGCACCGACGTCGACTCTGCTATCGACGACGGAACCGACGAACCCGGCACCGAACCCGCCTTCGACTGGAGCGCCGCCGAGAACGACGTGCACGAACTCGCCCAGCCCATGTTCGTCGACTCCGAACCCTCCGTGACTCCTGGCTCGTCGTTCGACATCGAACGCTCCGTGGTGACGCTCGCCGATGTCGGCGGCATGAAGAGCATCAAAGACCGCCTCAACGCCGCCTTTCTCGCGCCGCTGCGCAACCCCGAGCTGCGCAAACTCTACGCCAAGAGCCTCAAGGGCGGCCTGCTCATGTACGGCCCGCCCGGTTGCGGCAAGACGTTCATCGCCCGCGCGATCGCCGGCGAGCTCGGCGCGCACTTTCTGAGTGTGGGGCTCGCCGACATCCTCGACCCGATGCTCGGCAACAGCGAGCAGAACGTTCACGAAGCCTTTCAGTTGGCTCGCCGCGAAGCCCCTTGTGTGATCTTCTTCGACGAGATCGACGCGCTCGGCCAGCGCCGCAGCCAAACGCGCAACAGCGCGCTGCGCGGCACGGTCAACCAGCTGCTCACCGAGCTCGACGGGGTAGCAGACCAGAACGAAGGCGTCTTCGTGCTGGCCGCCACCAATCAGCCGTGGGATGTCGACCCGGCGCTTCGCCGCCCAGGCCGTTTCGACCGTACCGTTCTGGTGCTGCCGCCTGACGAAGAGGCACGTGAATCGATCTTCCGGTATCACTTGCAGCACCGCCCCGTCGAGGGAATCGAGCTGCAAGCGCTGGCCCGGGCATCCGGCGGCCTCTCCGGTGCAGACATCGCCTATGTGTGCGAAGTGGCAGCCGAGCGCGCCCTCATCGACAGCGCGACGACCGGCCTTCTGCGCATGATTTCGATGAAAGACGTGACAGAAGCCCTGGCCGAGGTCACGCCGTCGACTTCGAGCTGGCTCGACAGCGCACGCAACGTGGTGTTGTTCGGCGACGACGACGGCACCTACGCCGAGCTGAAGGCCTACCTCAAGAAAGCCAAACGACTGTGACGCGGCACCGGAGCACGAACGCATTCAGCGCCTGGGCGGGCCTGGTCGCATGACCGAGCATGCCGCGAAGCCAGAGGATGCCGCGCTCACCCACGCCCGCACCTACCTGTCACTCGGCAAGCCGGCCGACGCCCTGCGCGCTCTCGCCCCGCACCTCGCTTCCAACCCCGACGACGACCGCGGGCTCTGCCTGGCCAGCCAGGCCCACCTCGTGGCGGGCGAACCGGCTCGCGCCCTGGACGCTGCCCAGCACGCCGCAGCCCTCACGCCCGACAACGAGTGGGCGTGGCGACTCGTCGCGCTCTCCTACTCCAAGCTGGGCCATCACCCCGAGGCGCGGGCGGCCGCGGCGACGGCGCAGAGCATCGCACCCCAGCTCTGGGTGACGCACGCCCAAGTGGCTCAAGTCGACATCGCCGCGAAACGCATCACCCCCGAGTCGCAGAACGCGGCTCGAGAGGCGACACGGCTCGCGCCGATGGAACCCGACGCCCACCTCACCGTCGGCAACGTCGCCCTTGCCCAGCACGACTGGGCCACCGCCGAGTCGGCTTTCCGATCTGCCTTGCGGCTCGAGCCCGAGCATCCCGCCGCCCGTAACAACCTCTCGCTCGTCATGCTGCGCCAGGGCAAGGCGGGCAGCGCGGCCGCCGGATTCGTCGACATTCTCGCGAACGACCCCGATTCGGAGGTTGCGGTGCGCAATCTGCGGGCTGTCGCCGCGGTGGCGCTTCGGCACATTCACTTCATTCTCTGGGTGGCGTTCGCCGTGGTGACGGTGGCCTTCTCGAGCGCCAGCGAATCTGACAACTCGCCGATGTACGGCATGGTCTGGTCGGAGTTTCTCGCCGGTGTCGCGGCGGTCTCGGGCATTGTGGTGGTGGTGTACGTCTTGCGCCTGAGGCGCTCGGCGGGGGCGAGATTCGGGCAGTTCGTTCGGAGCGTGCCGCGGCTCGATCATCTGCTCACGGCGTGGGCCGGCCTGCTGGTCGCCGACTATCTGCTGATGGTGGCGGCCTGTTTCACCTCGGTGCACTGGGCGCAACTGCTGTATCTGTTCGCCGGTGCCGTGCTGGTAGCAGGGTCGATCGTGGTGATTCTGCGGCGCAATCGGGCGCGCGTTCGGCTCTGACCACAGCCGACGGCCGAACTCTTGGCCCACGGCCGACGACCGACGACCGAACGCTGGCGCGCGGCGCAGTGCCCGCAGCAAATTCATAGACTCGACCTCTACGGTCAGGGGTTGGGAAACTTTTAGAAGGAGTTGCAGTGCCGGTCGACGTGTATGAAGAGCAGTTGCGTGGCCTGCCGAAAAAGGAGCGCAAAGCCCTTCAGCGCGAGTTCGCTCGTCTGCAGCGAGAAGACGAACGCAAACGCAAGAAGCGCAACAAGATCATCCGGCGCACCAGCATCATCGTCGGCACCGTCGCGGTGCTCGCCATCGTTGCTCTGGTGGTTTACAACAACGTGCGCGACGGGCTCATCGGCCCGGCGAACATGGCCAGCGACGGCGTCGTGTTCTCGGGCTCACCGGCCCAAAGCACCGATCCAAGCGCCCAAGGTACCATCACCGCATCGACCTCAGCGGCACTGCAAGTCGGTCAGACCCCCACACCCACCGTGCTCGACACCTCGGCCGGCGTGCTGAGCGTGGTGGAGTACGTCGACTATGCCAACGCCGACGCGGCCAGCTTCGAGACCACCAATGCCGCCAACGTACAGGGCTGGGTGACGCAGGGGTATGCCACGCTCGAGATCCACCCCGTCGCGCTGAACAGCACCGACGGCAATGATCCGTCGACGCGCGCTGCGAACGCCGTGGCGTGTGTCGCGAACACGAACCCCGACGCCGTGATCGCGGTGCACAACGCCCTGATCGCCGACCAGGCCACCATCGCCAGCGCGGGGCTCAGCGACGACGACCTGGTGACCCTCGTGACGAAGGCCGGGGTCACCGATGCCGCCGTGACGCAGTGCATCACCTCGAACGAGTTCAGCAACTGGGTCGGCGACTCGACGAAGCGCGCCAAGGCGAGTCTGCCGAACTCCGACGTGCCCGCCCTTACCACCGTTCCGCTGGTGCTGATCGACGGCGCGAGCTACACCGGATCGCTGACCGACGCCACGGCATTCGAGACGTTCGTGAGCGACACGTATACGAAGAACACGCCGGCCAGCACGGCTACGCCCACGCCCACTCCCGACCCCACGACCGGCGGCTAACGCGCCGCTTCGCGGCGCGTGCGGCGCGAAGCGGCGCGGGGAAGCAGACGAGAGAAGCCGTTTCGGGCGAGAGAAGCCGGTACGAGGCCTTCTCTCGCCCGAAACGGCTTCTCTCGAGGTGCGGGGTGCGGGGTGGATGCCCGGCAGACGCATTCGTGGCCCCAAGAGGCTGCACAGCCGGCCCTCAACGAACCCTCAGGCGCGTCGGGCATTCTTGAACGATGTTTCGCCGCCATCCTGTGCTCAGCGTGTTCACGCTCGGGTATCTCGGCGTGGTCGCGTGGGTGACGCTGGGGCCGCAGCCGCTTGACAACAAGGCCGAGGGGTTGGTCTTTCAAGCCCTGCGGTTGTTCCGGCGGCACGCTTCCACCGACTGGATCACCTACGACCGGCTCGAATTCTGCGCGAACATCGCGATGTTCTTTCCCATCGGCTTGTTCTTGCTGCTGCTGTTCGGGCGCCGGCGGTGGTGGCTCGCCATTCTGGTCGGGTTCCTCATGACGGTGAGCATCGAAACCGCTCAGCTGTTCATTCCGGGCCGTGTTTCCGACGTGCGCGACGTCGTGTCGAACACCGCCGGGGCCACGCTCGGCGTACTGGTGGGTCTGGTGCTCACGGCAGCGAAGGCACGGCGACTGCGCCGCGCCACGAGTGCGGGCCGTCAGGCGAGGGCCGTCGCGGGCTGAGCGAGCGTTCTTCTACGCCACGGTTCTTCGCCGCCATGGTTTTTCTCCACCGCGGTTCTTCTACGCCGCGGTTCTTCTCCGCCGCGGTTCTTCTCCGCCAGGATGCGCGTCAGCCCAGCAGCCCGTACCGCGCCGCAGCGGCCTCTGCATCTTCTCGCGTGGCCACTCCGAGCTTTCGGTAGACGCTTCTCAGCTGCGACTTGATGGTGTTGTGGCTCACCCTGAGCGTGGTGGCGATCTCGGCGATCGATGCCCCGCTCGGCAGCTCGGCGAGCACCGATCGCTCGCGCGGAGACAGCGGGAGGATCGAAACAGCGGGAGGCAGAAAAATGCCGCGATTGAGCGCTTGTGTGAGCGCCTCGTCGGCACCGGCGATCGCAGACAGATCGGTCAGCTCGGCGAGCACCACGAGATCGTCGCGCGAAACCGCGGTCAGCATCGCGAGAAACCCCCGTTCGCCGCTCTGCTGCATCACCTGGCCGAACTGTTCGGCGGCATGCTCGTGGCGATCGAGGTGCACCGAGGCCACCGCTTCGATCAGCATGGCCGTTGCGAGTGACGGAAGCCGGGCATCGCTGAGGGCGATGACCGACTCTGCGTAGCGGGCCGCTGCGGCATAGTCGCCGGCGACCAGCTCCACCCGGGCGCGGGCGACGAGCGTCGACTGCGAGACGTGCGTTCCATTCTCATCGGCCTCACGCAGAATCTGGCGGGCACGGTCGGGTTGTTGCAGCCTCACGTGAGCATCGGCCCGGGTGAGCGCCAGCATCTGCAGGTTGAGTCCCGACGTGCTGAGCTCCGGCTTGTGCGCCTCGATCGCCGCCGCGATAGTGCTCAGCTGGCGACGGGCGGCCCACTCGTCGTTGACGAACCGGCCCTCGAGATGCAGCAGAATCACCCAGTACTCGGGTGAGAGCGAGATGTCGATATCGTCGTGCAGCACCTGTTCGGCCGCCTGGTACTCGAGTTCGCCGAGCAGCATGAAGACGCGGGCGAACAGCGAGGTGGTGGCGTGCCGGGTGTGGCGCCACGAGTCTCCGGTGAGCGGTGCGCCCACCCCGGGCATCCGTGCGAGCCAGCGTTCGGCTTCTTCGATGTAGCCGGAGTAGGCCGAGAGCCACGCGATGCTGCCCGCTGCGTTCGCGGCCACGAGTTCGTTGCCGGTCACGACGGCCAGATCGAACGCGTCGAGATACTCCTGGTAGGCCGCCGGGCCCTGGCCCGCGAATTCGCGCGCCTTACCCCAGTGAAAGTGCAGGTCGGGCAGCGCCGGCTGAATCTGAATCAGCCCGTCTTCGGTGGCATCGGCCAGAGCCTCCCGGGCCTCGTCGACGCTCTCGGCGGCCTTCACGAACTGCCCGGCCGATCGGCGTGCCCCGCTACGGCTCGTGAGCCGTGCCAAGACGTCGAGCAGGGCTTCGGGATGCCCGGCAGCGGCCTTGTCACGAAACTGCATCGGCCGCGGCGCATCGCCGGTGGGGATGTAGTCGACGTAGTTCTTCGCTGCGGCCAGACGCGGATGCTCGGCCACGACCTCTGGCGGCAGAGCCCCGAGCGCGGCACGCAACCCAGCGATATCGCTCGACATCAACGCCGACCAGCTGTGCTCGATCAACTCGATGACGTCGGCCCAGCGTTCGGCAGAAACCGCGGCCGAAAGTCGCACTGCGACGTCAGGCTCTGAAACGGGCACGACCTCATTATGGTACGAACCGGCGACTTCGCCCTACCGTTCGGTCATGAATGACTGCCGAATGGCTACTGAACGAAGGGTCAACGGCGCTGGCCGCGCTGCTTTCGTTGCACGATGAGGGCACTGAGCCCGGCACCCAGAAACAGCAGCGCCAGAACACTCGCCCCGGCGATGAAAGGTTCGCTCAGCCCGGTGGCGGCGAGCGAGGCCGACGGGAGAGCCGTCGCCGTCTCGGTCGTGAGCGGAGTCGGGGTGGGCGTCGGGGTGGGCGTCACAACTGTCTCGGGGAAGGCGGCAACGATGCCGGGCAGGAGTTCACTGGCCATGAAGTCGACCCCGGCGGCATTCGGGTGCAACGACTTCTCATCGATCAACGGAACCGGCAGGTGTGTCGTCGGATCGAGAACCATCGACACGAACACGCCATTGACGTACTGGTCGGCTGGAGCCGCGCACGCGCTGTGGCCGAGCGAATCGGCGAAGGTGGGCACGTACGTGAAGCCGGCGGCGGCCGCCTGAGCCTGAACTGCTTGATCGAGGTGCGTCTCTACCGAGTGCAGAAAGGGCGTATCGGAGGTGGTGAAGGGAAAGCTGTTCGGGGTGAGAGCCGGGCTGAAGCATCCCTCTGTCGGCACCGTCGCCGGAGCGATGCTCGGGTACCCGAGAACGAACACCGCGGCGTTCGGTGCGGCCGCCTTGACGGCCGCGTAGGTGTCGCCGAGTGACTTGATGAGCGAGGGAAACACGCCATTGAGCAGGGCGGTGACACTCGGCTCGCATGTCAGGTTCGGCGGGGCCGGTGCGGGCGGGTTGTTGAACAAGAGCGGGCCATCCGCGCTTGCTGCGGCACAAGCGAGCGCCACCTGCGTGAACTTCAGACCGTTACCGCCCACGGTGATGGTCACAACGTCGGTGTCGACGCTCAACGAGTCGAGCTGAACCGGAGCGGTGGCGATCACCGTGCCATCGGGAGCCAGAATCGGCTGCGGTGTCGTGGTGACGTTCGACGCCTGAGCCCCGGCGCAGGTCACGTCGGTGAGGTGCATGCCGAGCGCGCTTGCCACCTGGTGCGGGTAGTTGTTCGACGACTGGCCACAACCGGCGACCGGCTGATCGGTCTGCGGGTCGACGCCGAGGCCCGACGAGTACGAGTCGCCCAGGGCGACGTAGTTCAGCCCGGCCGTCGGCAAGAGGGCCGGGTCGATCGCGGGCGGGGTAGCGAGCGTGCTCGCGCTCGCGGCCGGAACGGAGACACAGGCCACGATCCCCACGGCCACCACGATCGCAGCCAGCCGCCCCACGCGGCTGACCACTCGGCTTCTGCTCGACGTGACCGTCGTCATGTTAGTTCCTTGTCTGAAAAGGAGCAGGTGCCGGGGAGGGTGAACTGCTTTCGTGTCGTGAAAGGCGCGCTCCGGAACCGTGCGTGCTCGGGGTTGTGCGAAACCCTATCAGCGAACACGCAGTGTTCGGGAGATGACGGGGGCAGGATCATCCACTTCGGATGCCCCCCGTTCTGGGGTGTGTTCGGTGTCAGAACCGAAAACGTCGACCGTGGTGGTTGTCGGGCAGCTGCGGGCCCGCCCCGAACATCCGCTGCCGGAGAGTGTCGCCTGAATAGTCGGCCTTGGCCAGACCACGGTCGCGGAGCACCGGCAGAATCAGGTCGATGAAGTCGTCGTAGGTGCCGGGCGTCAGGTGCGGCTGGATGAGAAAACCGTCGCCTCCGGTCGCGGCGATGAACGCTTCGGCCTGGTCGGCCACCTCGTCGGGGCTGCCCACGAAAACGCTCCCGTTGATTCCCGTAGTTCTGAAATTCTCGAGAATGTCACGCACCAGCGGCGCAGGTGTGCCGTCTTTCGCGAGGTACCGCTCGAGGTTGCTCTGGCCCATCTCGGTGTTCGTCTGCTCGAGGGGCCGATCGGGGTCGAGCGCGAGCAGGTCGATTCCGGTGTTGCCGGCGTAGATCGCCGCGGCGCCTTCGTTCGTCGACATCGCCAGCATCTCGTCGTACTTCGCCTTCGCCTCGTCGCGGGTCGGCGCGGTGATGAAAAGCGCACCGACGAGCAGCTTGATCGAGTCAGGCTCACGACCCTCGTCTACAGCGGCCTGCCTGATTCCGGCCACGTTCTTCGCCACGACAGCCGGGTCACCACCGGCGAGAAACACGGCTTCGGCGTTGCGGCCCGCGAACCGGCGACCCCGACCGGATGCGCCTGCCTGCACGAGAAGAGGCGTTCTCTGCGGCGACGGCGGAACATTCAGCATGCCGTCGGTGCGAAAATAATCGCCCTCATAGTGCACGAGACGCACCTTCTCGGGGTCGGCATAGACGCCTGCCGCCTTGTCGAGCACAAGCGCGTCGTCCCTCCACGACCCTTCCCACAGGGCGAGACTCACGTCGACGTACTCGTCGGCCATGTCGTAACGCAGGTCGTGCGAGATGAGCTCTTTGCCCATCAGAGCAGCAGCGGTCGCGCCCGACGAACCAGTGACGATGTTCCAGCCGATGCGCCCGTCGGTGAAGTGATCGAGAGTGGCAAAGCGGCGGGCATTCGCCGCGGGAGCCTCAACCGTGGTAGAGGTCGTCAGAATGAATCCGATCTCGGTCGTGACGGCAGCCATCGCCGAGATGATGGTCATTGGGTCGCCGTGCGGAATGCCCCGGCCCTCGCGCACCGAGGCATCGATGAGCTCCCCGTTCAGGGCCGGAAAGCCGTAGCTGTCGGCCAGGAAGAGAAAATCGAGCTTCGCGGCCTCGAACTTCTGGGCCAGCTCGGTCCAGTGGCTGATCTTCAGAAAGTCGGCAGACGTGTCGGAGGGGTGCTGCCACGCCGAGCCGACCGTGCCGTTCGGGCCGATGTACTGAAAGATGCCGAGAGTGAACGGTTTCATACGTACCGTTATGTCACATCAATTTTTCCGGCAGATTTCGGCCGGTACTGGCGATGGCCCCGGGCGCGCTGATGAGTCGGTCCTTTCCGACGTCCGCTGAGGGGAAGTGCGGCGGTCAGTTCGCGCCGACGACCGTGAAGGTCGTGTCGACGAAGATGTGGTGTGGCCAGTTGACACCGATGTAGTGCACCTCGTACTCGCCGCTGCTCAGTTGCACGACACGGTCGACGACGCCGCCAGGGTAGGCGGCTAGTGCGGCTTCCGTCGCCTGATCCGCTGCCGTTCCGCTGACGATCGTTCCGTCTCCTTCGGTGTAATCCGTCGGGATCTGTCCGTCAGCCTTTGCCGGGCTCGGCGTACCCTGCTGGAAGGGGACCACGCCGGCCGCGGTTGAGGCCGCAGCTCCGCCGCCGTCATCCGATTGCACGGTGACCTGCGTCGCCGTGATGGTCGTGCCGCTGGTGGTTCCGAGTACGAGCACGGTTTCGTCGGCTGTGATGTCACTCGCCGAGATCGAGGCAGTGCCGTTCTGGTACGTCGTCGAAGATGTCTCGGTGACGGTCACCGCCTGCCCTGCCGAGGTCGTCATCGTGAAGGTCGGAGTCGACACGCTGCCGACTGCTCCGGCTGCTCCTCCTTGTGCTGCTGCAGACCGAGCATTGGATCCGCCAGCGCCGGGCATGCCATGCGCTCCCGCTGCCGGGGCCGTAGCTGCCGGCGGCGTCGTAGAGGTCGCCGCTGACGACGACGTGGTGGTAGCGCAGCCGGCAAGTCCGATCACCGCGGCCAGGGCCGCCGCCGCGATCCATCCGTTTCTTCCCTTCAACAAGCGCCGTGCTCGTTTCCGGGATGCGGGTTGCGAAGCTCTCATTGGGTCGTACTCGTTCATGATGACGCTCCTTCTCCTCGAAAGTCTCCTCAGAGAATGCCAGCCGCCCCTATGGGGCTCCCATGGGGGCCCTATGAGCAGCTGGTGAGTAACGACCATCACCAATGTTTTTCCGTCAGATTTCGGCCGGCACTGGCCATAACCCCCGATCGGGGGTAAATTTACCTCATGTTAGGCGAAGATTCAGAGTCGATCTCTCGCGAAGCACCAGGCGCAACCGAGAATCTTGACCATAAGGCAATTGATTTCACGCAGTTCGAGAGCGATGTTGTGCTCGAAGACTGGGTCAGCAAATACAGCCTCACCGAGTTGGTGCGCTCTCCCGTTTTCTTCTACTTCCCCATCGATGTTCTCACCCCCGTTCATCCGGTGGGCAAGGGGCGCACGAACATCACCCTGATCATGCCGACCATCGTGCAGACCGATTCGGCGCCCTCGTACGCCGGCTTCGATCGCACGGTGAACACATCGCGGGCGCCGGCCGTCTCGGTTCATTTCGACCCTTCGGCATATGGCATCACGGCAACCAGCGGGTACGTCTTCACTTTCTCGATCGCTGCCGTCGGTACGGCGACATTCGACGCGTCGGGGTACGCGGGGCCCGGCGCTGTGGTCAACCCCGGCCCGAAGACCATCACAGGGCAGCAGACCATCTCGATCGTTGTGGCCAACGTTCCGCCGGCTCCCCTGTATGTGGCGCTCACCCAGACGGCCGGCACAGCGTTCACCTGGTACTCCACGAGCATCAACCATCCGCCGCTGGTGTTCCAGCCGTAGTTTCGCTGGTGCGTGTGATCTCACGGCTGGTCTTGTTCTCCACAATCGGGGTGCGAAGGAGTTGTCCACAGATGTCGGCTCGAACCCCGATTTCGTGAGTTTATGTCAGTGGCTGGTGTTTGAATTGGGGTATGAACACACCACCAACCACCCCGCCGGGGTCGCCGCCTGAGGGCCGTGACGACGTCCGGCTCTCGGCGCTTCGTGCTGCCGTTCAGGCGCTGGTGGAGTCGGGTGGATTCCGGGCTGCCGCGCCCGGTGGGCTTGCCGACGACGTGCTGGTCGCCTGCGCGGTGGCTGTCGAACGGTTGCTGAGATGTGCTGAAGCGCTCGCTGTCGAGATGGCTGGCGAGCTGGCCGAACGGTCAAAGCCCGAGCGTGGTGATGACCGTCTGACGGTGAAGCATGGATGCACCGACGTGGTGTCGCTGATCAGCAACCTGACCGGGGTATCCAAACGCACCGCCGCGACCCGGGTGAAACTCGGTCGAGCGGTGCAGTCAACCCTGTCGGCGGTCGGGATCTCGAACGAGAGCAACTTCCCCGCGGTGCAGGCTGCATTGCGGGCGGGCCGGCTCGGGGTGGATACGGCGCAGGTGATCACCCGGATGCTCGGGGATTCGGCGAAACGGGTCGGCTATAGCGCCGACCTTGCGGAGTGTGAGCGGATGCTGGTGATCGCGGCCGATGACACGGCGGATCAGGGGCTGGGGTTGTCGGCGGATCAGGTCGCGATCATGGCCGCGCAATGGCAGAGCCACCTCGACCCGGACGGCGCGGAACCCACGGCTCGTGAGTTGGAGGAGAAACGGGGCCTCTGGTTGCGACAGCAGGCCGATGGCACATTCAAAGTCGGCGGGCTACTCACCGCGGTGCAGGGGGCGAAGTGGCAGGCCATCGCACAGACCATCCTCAGCCCCCGGCTGCCACGCTTCACCGGCGACCCGGGCCACCCGGAACACTCCGGCCTGGCCTGCCAGGCAGGCCAGGCAGGCCACCCGGCCGACGGCGACCATTCGAACCAGGCAGGCCACCCGGCCGACGGCGACCATTCGAACCAGGCAGGCCACCTGGCCGACGGCGACCACTCGGGCTACGACGAGTACTCGGGCCACGACAGCGCGAGCGAGAGCGATCTCGGGCCTCACTTCGTCGACGACGACACCGAGATAAGCGCGGTATTGGCTGATACTCGTACGCGGGAGCAGTTGCTCGCTGACGGGTTCACGACGTACATCGACCGGGTCGCCGCCCTACCCGGAATCCCCGAACTCTGTGGGGCGCGGCCGACGATCAACATTCATGCCACCCTTGACGACGTCGTCTCGGGGCGTGGGATCGGCTGGATCGACGGCCTCGACCAACCCGTACCCGTATCAACGGTGGAACAGCTGCTCTGCCAAGGCGACATCATCACCACCCTGATGCATCAGGGCCGGATCCTGCAGCACGGCAAAACAAAACGACTGTTCACCGCCGCGCAGAACAGGGCGATGGCCGCCCGCGACGGCGGCTGCGTCTGGCCCGGTTGCGTAAGGCCACCATCCTGGTGTGAAAGTCACCACACCGTGGAATGGCGTGATGAAGGCTACCTACCCGGCCGCACAGACACCGACCTCGGAGTACTCGTCTGCCCATTCCACCACAGACACTTACATCACAGCCGATGGAAACTGATCATGATCAACGGGGTGCCACACATCATCCCACCACCCGAAATCGACCCGACACAAACACCCAGACCCTGCACCAGGCGACGCACCGGACCCGCACACGCACAAGCAGGCGCCCGAGGAGGTGCCCGATGAACGGAAGAGAACTCTGCATTGTCCTCCTTCACGCGAACGCGGTCGCCGCTCCGGACCGGACCGCGCGCATCCGGCCTCCACCAAGCTGGGCCGCGCACATCCGGCCTCGACCGGGCTGTGGACGGCTGCAGGAATTCTCAGGGCCTCGCTGATCTTCTCCAGGCTGATGGCACACTCCACTCCGCAGAATCCGGCCGCGGTTTTCCGGCAAAAGTAGTTCGCAAGACTAACGATCGACGTAGACTGGAGCGATGTCTGCCGAGCCTTCAACCACCACGCAACCCGGGTGGTTGAATCGCCTCTGGCAGTACATGCTGCGGCATCGCCGCAGCCTTTATCTCTCGCTCGGCGCCGCGCTGCTCGGCAGCGCCTGCCAGGTTGCCGTTCCGCTTGTGGCTCGCCAGATCGTCGACAACGTGATTCTGGTCGCCAACGCCCCGCTGCTGCCCTGGCTCGCTTTTCTGCTCGCGCTGTCGGTCGCCGTGTTCGTGTTCGCTCGCGTGCGGCGTTACCGCGGCGGCGAAGTCGCCCTCGAGGTGCAGAACGATCTGCGCAACGACATGCACGACCACTTGCAGTCGATGGATTTCGCGAGCCTCGACCGCATGTCGACCGGCCAGCTCGTCTCGCGGGCGAACTCCGACTCCACCCTCGTGCAGGGTCTGCTCAACATGCTGCCCCTGATGAGCGGCAACGTCATTCTGATGGTGCTCTCACTTGTGGTGATGTTCTACCTCTCGTGGCCGCTCGCCCTCGTGGCGCTGATCGTCACACCTCTGCTGGTGCTGATCTCGTACCGCCTGCGCAGCAAGGTGTTCCCCGCGACGTGGGATGCCCAGCAGCACGAGGGCGAAGTGGCCGAGATCGTCGACGAAGACGTGAACGGTGTTCGCGTCGTGAAGGCGTTCGGGCGAGAGAGTCACGAAGTCGAGCGGATGATCGGGGTGTCGACCGCGCTGTACGGATCGCAGATGCGGGCGGTGCGCATCCAATCTCGGTACCAGCCGCTGCTCGAAGCGGTACCCGTGCTCGCCCAGGTGACGGTTCTGGCATTCGGCGGCTGGCTGGCGCTCAACAATCAGCTCACGCTCGGCACGTTTCTGGCGTTCTCGGCGTACGTCGCGCAGCTCATGGCGCCCGCACGCATCCTCGCCAGCGTGCTCACCATCGGGCAGCAGGCCAAGGTGGGCATCGAGCGGATCTTTCAACTGCTCGACCGGCCGTCGGCCATCGTGGATGCTCCGGATGCCGTCGCATTGCCCGATGATGGCGGCGGCCGCATCGATTTCGACGACGTCAGCTTCGGCTACTCCCCCGACCATGTCGTGCTCGACGGATTCGACCTGCACATTGCTCCGGGCGAGCGCGTGGCACTCGTGGGTACGAGCGGCAGCGGCAAGTCGACCGTCGCCGCCCTCATCTCGCGGTTCTACGACCCGCTCACCGGCACGGTCAGTGTTGACGGCGTCGAGGTGCAGCAGGCCCGACTCGTGTCGCTGCGGCGCGAGATCGGTGTGGTCTTCGAAGAGAGCTTTCTCTTCTCCGATTCGGTACGCTCGAACATCGCCTACGGCCGGCCCGATGCGACCCTCGACGAGATCGAGGCGGCCGCTCGCATCGCCCAGGCCGACGAGTTCATCGGCCGTTTGCCGCGCGGCTACGACACCGTGGTCGGCGAGCGCGGCCTGAGTCTCTCGGGCGGCCAGCGTCAGCGCATCGCGCTGGCCCGGGCGATTCTGTACGACCCGCGCATTCTCATTCTCGACGATGCGACCAGCGCCATCGACGCGAAAACCGAAGAGAAGATTCACGACGGGCTGCGCGAGACCCTCTCGAGCCGAACCGTGCTGCTGATCGCGCACCGCGAATCGACCCTGCACCTGGCCGACCGCATCGTGCTCGTCGAGAACGGCCGCGTCGCCGACCACGGAACGCACGACGAGCTGCGGGAGAAAAACGCGACGTACCGCGGGCTCCTCTCCGGGCTTGACGACGAGACTCGCGCCGCGGCGGCGGATGGCCGTATCGAGGTTCTGGCCGACCTCACCGTCGATGGCACCTCCGCTTCGGCGGCCTCCTGGGCGTGGGCGAACGGCGAAGCGATACCGGATGCGCCGTCCGAACCAGAAGCGATCGCATCCGGTGCTGGTGCCCGCGCCGAGTCGAGCGTCGCTGCGGCAACCGAGACTCCCCCGGCGGTGCGCTCGCGGGCGGGCGCAAACCCCGGTCTCGGCGCCGGTCTCGGTGGGCGCGGCGGGGGTCGTGGCGGCGGGCGCGGCATGGTGTCATTCCTCGCTCCCACCCCTGAGTTGCTCAAGGCAGTCGCGAATCTCGCGCCCGTGCGCGACATACCCGCTCTCGACGTCGAGCAGGAGACTCGGCACGACGACCGTTTCAGTCTGCCGCGGCTGCTCTCGGAATTTCGCCGCCCACTGCTGCTCGGGCTCGTTCTGGTGGTCATCGACGCCCTGGCCGGGCTGCTCGGGCCGGTGCTTGTGCAAATCGGAATCGACGACGGCGTGCAGGCAGGTTCGGCGGCAGTGCTCTTCGGGGCATCCGCTCTGTATCTCATCGTGACTCTCGCCGATCTGCTCGACGAGATTGCGGGAACCTTCGTCACGGGGCGAATCGCCCAGCGAGTGATGCTGTCGCTTCGCATTCGTATCTGGGCGCACCTGCAACGCCTCTCGCTCGACTATTACGAGCGCGAAATGGCCGGTCGGGTGATGACTCGGATGACCACCGACGTCGATCAGTTCGAGTCGCTCATTCAGACCGGATTGCTCTCGGCGCTGGTGTCTGTGGTCACTTTCGTGGGAGTCGGCGTCGCGCTGCTGACGGTCAACTTCGAGTTGGGGCTCTGCACGCTGACCGTCGTGATTCCGTTGGCGATCGCCACGGTGATCTTCCGGCATCGGTCGTCGAGGCTCTACGACATTTCGCGCGAGCGCATCGCCATCGTCAACGCCGACTTTCAAGAGAGCCTCTCTGGAGTGCGCGAGTCGCAGGCGTTCGTGCACGAAACGGCCACCAAGGCCAGGTTCCACGGCCTCGGCCGCAGCTACCTCGAGTCGCGCATCGCCGCCCAGAAGCTCGTGGCCACCTACTTTCCCTTCGTGCAGTTCTTGTCGGGCGTCGCCGATGTGATCGTTCTGGGCGTCGGCGCGGGGCTCATCGCCTCGGGAGAGCTCAGCTCGGGGGCGTTGATCGCGTTCATCCTCTACATCGACATGTTCTTCTCGCCCATTCAGCAGTTGTCGCAAGTGTTCGACTCGTGGCAGCAGACTCGAGTGTCGGTGGGACGCATTTCAGACCTGATGGCGCTTCAGACGCTGACGCCTGAGGCCGAGCATCCGGTCGACCCGGGCCGTCTCACCGGGGCGCTCACCCTCTCGAACGTGCGGTTCGCGTACCCGGCAGCGCCCCTGGTGCGAGCCGGTTCACGCCCGGGCGGTGCGGTCGGGCCCTCGGATGCCCGGCTCATGGTGAGCGAAGACGCCGCCTTCACGAAGCCTCCCGAAGCGCTGCGCGGAATCGACCTGCACATCGCTGCCCACGAGACTCTCGCGCTGGTGGGTGAAACGGGCGCCGGAAAGTCGACCGTGATGAAGCTGCTCGCCCGCTTCTACGACGTCGACTCAGGCCAGGTGCTGATCGACGGGCTGGATGTGCGGAGCCTCGACCTGGCCGCGTTCAGAAAGCAACTCGGCTACGTTCCGCAGGAGGCGTTCTTGTTCACCGGCAGCGTGCGCGACAACATCGCCTACGGCCGGCCCTCGGCGACTGACGCCGAGGTCGAGGCCGCGGCCCGGGCTGTGGGGGCGCACGAGTTCGTCGCGCGGCTGTCGGGCGGCTACGCCCACGAACTGAGCGAGCGGGGGCGTTCGCTGTCGGCGGGTCAACGGCAGCTGATCGCGTTGGCCCGGGCGCAATTGGTCGACCCGGCCATCCTTCTGCTCGACGAGGCCACTTCGAACCTCGACCTGGCCACCGAAGCGCGTGTCTCGGCGGCCATGCAGCGCGTCTCCGAGGGGCGCACGACCATCGTGATCGCGCATCGGTTGCAGACCGCACGCGCAGCCGACCGCATCGCGGTGCTGCACGACGGGCGCATCGCGGAGGTCGGGTCGCACGACGAGCTCATCGCGGCAGACGGTCGTTACGCGACCATGTGGAAGGCGTTCGAGGTGGTCGAGCGGCCCGCGTGACGGGCCCGCGGGCGGGCTGAGGCGGCTCGCACTCCACTTTCGTCGGAGATCAGGCCATGTGGGCCCTCCTACGGCTGCGAACCGCGTCTGCTCCGACGAAAGTGGCCTGAGTCAGCCGGCCACCCTGCCCACCAGCGCACTCCACTTTCGTCGGAAGTCACGCCAGGCGGGCCCTCCTACGGCTCCGAACCGCGTCTGCTCCGACGAAAGTCGAGCGAGTCAGAGCACCGGGGTGACCAGCGCGCCGGCGAAGTACGTCGCCACGACCCGCGTCTCGGCGAGCTGCTCGGGCGTCACCGCGAACGGATCGCGGTCGATCACGATCAGGTCGGCATACTTGCCCGGCGTGATGCTGCCGACGATGTCGTCGGCGAACAGTTGTTTCGCCGCCGACATCGTGTGCGCCTTCAGTGCATCGACGACGCCGATGCCGGCCGCTTGATCGAGCACGCGCCCGCTTCGGGTGCGCCTGGTCATCGCCGTCGCCATGTTGCGAAACGGCTCCAGCGGAGTCACCGTTCCGTCGTTGTGGAACGACGGCTCGAGCCCGGCGGCGAGCGCGCTGGCAGTGTCGGCCCAGCGCCCACCGTTCTGCGGCCCGAACAGGTCGTCGACGAGCACATCACCCCAGTAATACACATGGTCGGAGAAGATGCTCACAGTGATCCCCAGCGCGGCGGCCCGCTCGAACTGCGCCGGCGTCATGGCCCCCACATGCTCGAGACGAAAACGATGGCCGGTGAGGTGATTCTCTTCGATGACCTGCTGCCAAGCATCCAGAGTCGCATCGACCGCCAGGTCACCGTGCGCATGGCACGCCAGCTGCCAGCCATCAGGCGCGTATTGGCGCGCGATCGCCAAGATCTGCTCGCTCGTGAAGTTGAGTGCCCCGCGATGACCCGGCTCGAGGCCCATCGCCTGGGTAGCCGGAGTGTCGAGGTACGGGAAGCTGGTGGCGACGTTGCCGATCCAGGGCGATCCGTCGGCCCACATCTTGATGCCGATGTGCCGCACGAGATCGTCGCCGGTGCCGAGCGTGGCCGTCGCATGAGCGCCCGGTGCCGACATTTCGTACAGCCGCAGACGAGCGGTGAGTGGATGCTGCGTGCGCATCGCCGCGAGCCCGGCATCAGTTGCGGCCTCCCACGACATGTCGGCGATCGTGGTGATGCCGGCACGATTCGCCCGCGCGATCTCGTCACCGAACACGCGCACGAAGTCACCTTGCGCGCGGTTCAGCCCCGGCCCGGCGATCTGAAAGACAGCCGCCGCCTCGGTGCCGACTCCGGTGAGCCGACCGTTCTCATCGCGCCCGAAACTCGCCCCCGGCGGATCGGGCGTTTCATCGGTCACCCCCGCGATCCGTGCCGCCGCAGTGTTGAAAAACACCGAGTGCCCCGAATTGTGCACAATGACCAGGGGCATGTCGCCGGCCAGCGTGTCGAGTTCGCTGATCGTCGGGTTGACCAGCCCGTTCTGCAGCAGCGGATCCCAGCCGTTCGCGAACACTCCCCCGGGCTTGCCGCCGGAGGTATCGCCGGTGTCGGAGGCGCCGCCGATGCTCCTGCTGGAGGTCCCTCCGGCATCGCCGGAGCTCCCCCCGGATCGCTCACCGATCGCCGCTCGCAGCGCCGCCATCACCTCATCGGCCGTGGCCAGGGTCACCGGCCTGATGTCGAGCACGTAGTCGCTCATCAACACGGCTGAGATCGAAGGATGCCCGTGGGGCTCGATGAGGCCTGGCATCAGGCAGTTCGTACCCAACTCGACGATCTCGGTGTCGGTTTTTGCGAGCGCACGCAGTTCATGCTGCGCACCCACCGCCACGATGCGGTCACCTTCGACGAGCACCGCGTCGGGTGCCGCATCGGGTGCCGCGTCGGGCGTGGCAGCGAGCACGGCAGCGGGCACCGCCGCCGCACTGTTCGGCGACGAGCCGGCAGCGCGCTCCTCCATCGTGATGATGCGGCCGATGAAGAGCGTTGATGCCATGCGTGTTGCTGCTTTCCGTAGCCCAATTCGATGCAGATTCGAACCCTACCGCCTCGACTGTCGTCGATCTCGACAAGCGGTGACGCGCGTATGACGCGGCAACCGG
Source organism: Subtercola sp. (assembly GCA_025463745.1). Taxonomy (GTDB): domain Bacteria; phylum Actinomycetota; class Actinomycetes; order Actinomycetales; family Microbacteriaceae; genus Subtercola. The sequence goes on along the minus strand of JAODBB010000162.1, from coordinate 7,602 downwards.
GTCGAGTGATGGCCCAGGTCAACTGATGGCACAGACACGGGAGTGCCTTTGCCAATAGAATTTTGCTCAATCCGGATCTTTCTCTCCGGCATAGCGCAGCGCGAAAGAGGCACCATCATGAGTGACCCCAACCAGAACCCCGACTCGCAGCAGCAGCCGGGTCAGCAGTATCCGCCGGCTGCGTACCCACCCGCGCAATACACCCCAGCCGCACCGGCCCAGTACCCGCCGGCCCAGTACCCGCCGGCCCAATACCCGCCTGCCCAATACGCACCGGCCCCCTATCCGACTGCTCCGCCCACGAACGTCTTGGCCATCATCGCGCTCGTGCTGGCCTTCGTCTTTCCCATCGGCGGTATCGTGCTCGGCCACATCGCTCTCAGCCAGATCAAGCGCACCGGCGAGCAGGGTCACGGCCTCGCGCTGGCGGGAACCATCATCGGCTACGCATTCACGATCCTGGCAATCCTCGCCGTCATCGCCTACGTGATCTTCATCATCTTCATCATCGGCGTAAGCGCATACAGCAATACGCAGTATCAGTATTGAAACTCGGCACCCTGCCCCCACCCCTCACACCGGCGCCACAAGCCCCCTCAGCACCTCCGCGCGCCGCGTCACCGCGATGAAATGCCCTTCGCCCGAGTATTCGTGCAGCACCGAGTTCGGCAACCGCGCGGCCATCGTGCGCGCCCACTGCGGCGGAACCAGTGTGTCTTTATCGCCCTGATACACGTCGACCGGCACCGTCACCTGCTCGAGTTCAAACCCCCAGGGTGCCACGAACGCGGCGTACTCGTCGACCGCACCCGGCGCATCCATCGCCGCATCGACCACGCACTCTGCGAACCATTCGTGGTTCTCTTCGACGATCGCGGCGTCGACTCTCGCCATTGTGCGCGCCGCGACCCGAGCGACAACACGCGGTGACGCACCGGCGAGGATGCGGCTGGTCACGAAGTACCCCCGAGCCAGCAGCGGCGCCCGCCGCGACAACGCAGAGAGCCGCCGATCGGTGGTGTTGAGTTCGCCGAACGCGAACGGATCGTCGAGCGGCAGCGCCCCCGCGATCACGGCGACCCGGTCGATGCGTGCGGGCAGCGCGTATCCCGCCGCCAGCGCGTACTGCCCGCCCTCAGACCACCCCATCACCGTGAAGCGATCGATGCCCAACCGGTCGACCAACTCCACCAGATCGGTTCGGGCCCAGTTCAGAATTCCGTGACCGGCCTTGCGGCTGCTGAGGCCGATTCCCGGCCGGTTCGGCGAGACGATCGAGATTCCGGATGCCCGAGCGGCCTCATCGCTCAGCCCCACGTCGAGCCCGCTTACCAACCCGCCATGGCAGTTGACGACCACTGCACCGTCAGGGTCACCAAAGCGGTAATAGGCGAGCTGACGACCATCTGCCAGCGTGAGCTGCTCAGGGACGTTCATCTGTCAGGCCTGCCGGCTGTGTCATGACTCACATGCGCCGCTCATCGCACCAGTCTGCCACCCACGACCTATGCCAGCCCAGCCCTCAGATTGTCAACTCCCCATGGATTTGCCTAGGAAATCAACGAAATCCGCCTGCCCGCGCTAGGTTGAAAAAATGAGTGCAGAGTTGACCCTCGGTGCAGAAGAAGAATTGCATCTCATCGATCTAGAAAGCGGAAAGCTTTCGGCCCGCGCACCACAGCTGCTCTCCCGGCTGCCTCAAGCCAACTACTCGGCCGAGATTCAGCGCACCACTGTCGAAACCAACACGGCCGTCACGACGACGCTGTCGGGTCTGCGCGCCGAATTGGTTCGACTGCGTAAGGGGCTGATCGACGAAGCGGCGACCTTCGGCCTCGGCGTGGCCGCGGTGGGAACCGCCCCGCATTCCGACTTCGCCGACTTCGAACTCACGGCCACCGGGCGCTACCGCCGCATGCAAGAGCAGTACCGCCTCCTGGTCGATGAACAATTGATCTGCGGAACCCAGATTCACGTCGGCGTCGCCGACCGCGACCTCGCCGTGCAGATCGCCCAGCGCGTGTCGCGCGACCTGCCCATTCTGCTCGCCTTGTCGGCGAGTTCGCCGTTTCTGAACGGGCACGATACCGGGTACGCGAGCATCCTCACCACCCTCTGGCAGCGCTGGCCGAGCGCCGGCGCCACGGGCGGGTTGTCGTCGGCGGCGGAATACGACGAGTTGCTCTCAGATCTCATCTCCAGCGGGGTGATCGCCGACGCGAAGATGGCGTACTTCGATGTGCGCCCTTCGGCACACGAGCCGACCCTCGAGTTGCGGGTGTGCGACGCGTGCCCAGTGATCGACGACGCAATTCTCATCGCCGGGTTGTTCCGCGCCTCGGTGCGGGCCGCCGAGCTCGACATCGAGGCCGGGCGCTCCGCGCTCGTACTGCGTGCTCCCCTGCACCGGGCCGCAATGTGGCAAGCCGCGCGCGGTGGACTCTCGGGGCACCTGCTTGACGGCACATCGCATCCGAGACCCGTACCGGCAGCGTGGGCGGTTCGCGACCTCGTCTCACGACTGCGCCCGCAGCTCGAAGAACTGGGCGACTACGACGAGGTTCGCGAACTGAGCGAGCAGACCTTGGCCCGAGGCAATTCGGCCGACCGCCAACGAGCAGCCTTCGCTGAGCGCGGCGAGCTCCGTGACGTGGTGGAGCTCGTCTTGCAAGAGACGCACGGCCCGGCGACCGGAACAGCACCCTCGGTTTCTGCGATGCGCTCGTACCGCACCCGCGCAGGTGATGAAGCGGTCGGGCCGAGCTCGGTGCCTCGCCCCGCTTATCACGACATCATCGAGTTCTACCGTTCGCTCACGCCCGCTCAAGTGACCGCCCGCGACGTCGTTCGAGCGACCTTCATCGCAACCGAAGGCCTCACCTTCGGCGTCGACGGAACGTTTCAAGACTTCGCCGTCGACCTCTTTCCGCGACTGATCAGCGCCTACCAATGGGCCGAGCTGAGCGCCGGGCTCGCCCAGCGGGCGCGTGCGATCGAAGCCTTTCTCGAAGACATCTATGGCGAACAGCGCATCGTCGCCGACGGGCTGATGCCCCTAGATGTCGTCACTTCGCCCGGCTGGCGTGACGAAGCCACACGCATCTCCCCGGGGGTGGTGCGCGCTCCGATCATGGGGTTCGACCTGGTCAGAAATGAGTTCGGCGGCTGGCGAGTGCTCGAAGACAATGTGCGCGCACCGAGCGGTGCAGCCTACGCGATGGCCGCACGCCGGCTGATGGATGCCACGGTGCCCGACCTCCCCCGCCCCGATGGCCTGCTCGACCCCCACTCGGCGCTCGCACTCTTGCGCGAGACGCTGCTCGCCGGCGGCGCCGCCACCCTTCACGAGCCCGGATCGGCGGCGACGGCAGCACTCCTCTCGAGTGGGCCCGCAAGCTCTGCCTGGTTCGAGCACTCCCGGCTCGCCGAGGGTGCCGGGCTGCTGCTGGTGTCGGCCGACGACCTCGACGTGGTGTGGCCACCCGATACCGAAGCCGGGGCAGCGATTCCGTCGGTGATCGAGCGGAGTAGCGGCACGGTCATCCACTCGCTCTATCTGCGGCTCGACCCCGAGCTCGTCGACCTCATCGACAGCACAGGCCGGCGAATCGGCGACGCGATCATGTCGGTCGCGGCCGAGGGCGGTGTATTCCTGGCCAACGCCCCCGGCAACGGCATCGCCGACGACAAGGCGATGTACTGCAACATTCCCGAGCTGATCGCGTACTACCTCAACGAACGGCCGCTGCTGGAATCGGTGCCGACGTATCGCACAAGCGATCCCTCCGAACGGCGAGCAGTGCTCGAGCGAGTCGGCGAGCTCGTGACGAAACCGGTCGACGGCGAGGGCGGCCGCGGCGTGCTGATCGGCCCGAGGGCTTCGGCCTCGCAGGTGGCCAAGCGGCGCAACGACATCGCGGCGAACCCTTCGGTCTGGGTCGCCCAAGAGCTCGTGGCGCTCTCGTCGCTGCCCACCTTCGACAGCACTGAACTCGAGCCGCGACATGTCGATCTGCGTGCGTTCGTGTACGTGCGCGGCACGGGTAAGGGCGACGCGACGGTGGCCGACGTGGCGCTCACTCGCGTAGCGCGCTCCGGCAGCATGGTGGTGAATTCCTCGCAGGGCGGCGGCGCTAAAGACACCTGGATTCTCGGCCCTGATTCACCTCACGACGACAGGGCTGTGCACCTGCGAACGGGGCCGGTGCTCATCACGCGACCGAACGAGGAGGAATAGCCATGTGCGGACTCGCCGGAGAATTCCGCTTCGACGCACGAACGTCAGACCTCGGGGCCGTGGCCCGTATGAACTCGTGCATGGTGCATCGCGGCCCCGACGGCGACGGCTTCTGGGCGCACGGGCCCGTCGCGCTCAGTCACCGCCGCCTCTCGATCATCGACCTGAGCGCCGCGGGCAGTCAGCCGATGGTCGATTCGGCGCTCGGCCTCACCGTGGCCTTCAACGGCTGCATCTACAACTACCGAATTCTGCGAAAAGAGCTCGAAGCGAAGGGCTACGTGTTCTTCTCCCACTCTGACACCGAAGTCATCGGCAAGGCATATGCCGAATGGGGCATACACTGCGTCGACCACTTTCTGGGCATGTTCGCGTTCGTCATCGTGGAGCGTGAGAGCGGCCGACTGGTGCTCGCCCGCGATCGCCTCGGCATCAAGCCGCTGTACCTCGACCAGACGCGTGAACGCCTGCGCTTCGCCTCGACTCTGCCCGCTCTTCTGGCCGGCGGCGGCACCGACACGTCGATCGATCGGGAAGCTCTGGCCTATTACATGACGTTCCATTCGGTGGTGCCGGCTCCGCTGACGATACTGAGGGGCGTGCGCAAGCTGCCCCCGGCCACGATTCGCGTGGTCGAGCCAGACGGCGAGAGCCGCGACCGGGTGTACTGGCGGCCCGCGTTCAGTCGCGACGAATCGCGTGCAGACTGGTCGGAGCGAGACTGGCAAGATGCGGTCATCCAGAGCCTGCGCACGGCCGTCGAACGCCGCATGGTCGCCGATGTGCCGGTGGGCGTGCTGCTTTCGGGCGGCATCGATTCGAGCCTTGTCGTCGCCCTGCTGGCCGAGGCCGGCCAGACCGACCTTGCGACGTTCAGCATCGGCTTCGACTCGGCCGGCGGAGAGTCGGGCGATGAATTCGAGTATTCGAGCCTGGTCGCCGACCGGTTCGCGACCGATCATCACCGCATCACGATCGACAGCTCGCGGCTGCTGCCCGGCATCGACGGGGCCGTGGCGGCCATGAGCGAGCCGATGGTGAGCCACGACTGCGTGGCGTTCTACCTGCTGAGCGAAGACGTCTCGAAGTCGGTGAAGGTCGTGCAGTCGGGGCAGGGCGCCGACGAGGTGCTCGGGGGTTACGACTGGTATCCGCCGCTGGCCGGCGTTCCGCGGGGCGACGCCGTCGAGGCGTATTCGCAGGTGTTCTTCGACCGTCGTTGGCCCGCCCTCAGCTCGGTGCTGTCGCCAGAATGGATGTTCGGCCGCGATGCTCCGACCGAGTACATCACCCGAGGCTTCGCCGAGCCCGGCGCCGAAACGTCGGTTGACGCCGCACTGCGCAACGACACCACCGTCATGCTCGTCGACGATCCGGTGAAGCGCGTCGACAACATGACGATGGCGTGGGGCCTCGAAGCGCGTGTGCCCTTTCTCGACCACGAATTCGTGGAGTTGGTGGGGAAGATCCCTCCACACCTCAAGCTGGCCGACGGCGGCAAAGGCGTTCTCAAACGGGCCAGTCGGGGAATCGTGCCCGACGCGGTGATCGACCGAACGAAGGGGTATTTTCCCGTACCCGCCATTCGGCAGCTCGAGGGGCCGTATCTCAACCGGGTGCGCGAAGCGCTCACCGACCCCGCCGCACGCGAGCGCGGCCTCTTCGACGACGATACCGTTGCGCGTTTGCTGGCCTCGCCGAACGAAACCAGAACCACTTTGGGGTCGAATGCGCTCTGGCAGTTGGCTTTACTGGAGATGTGGTTGCAGACGCAAGGAATTCGGTGAAGACAGCCGGCTCGGCGACGGCGGAAAGCCTCACCGAGGCTATCGCGCTCGGCAACGCCCTGGTGGACGCCTGGGGCAGCTGGAACCCCACGATGACACCCGATGCGGCGCGCATGGCCTTCGTCAGCGATCGGGGCGGCGTGCCCGAGGTGTGGGTGCAAGACGTGTCGGGGCACGACGCGTCTGGGCAAGATGTGTCGGGGCACGACGCCGTCGACGAGGCTGAACTGCCGGAAGCCCGGCGCATCCACCTGAGCGACGACCCCGTCATCACGGTGAGCTGGTCGGCCGACAGCGCCTGGCTCGCCTGTGCGGTCGCTACCGATGGCGGTGTGCGCGGCCAGGTCTGGGTGGTCAGGCCCGACGGCACGGATGCTCGCCGCATCGCCGGCGGCCCGCTGCAGCATGCCGAACTCGGCCCGTGGACACGCAGCGGTCACCGCATAGTCGTCACGATTCCGTCAAGCGATGTCGGCGAGCCCACCTCGACCTATTTGGTCGACCCCGTCACCGGGGCCTTCGAGCCCCTTGCAGAGGGCGAGCTGATTCACGTGCTCGACCTCTCGGTGGGCGAAGAACTCGTGGTCATTCGCGATGGCCGGCGAGGGCACGAATTCTGTGTGGTCGTCGACCGGGTGAACGACCACGATCATCCGCTGCTGCCTCGAGAACCTTCCACGACGACGCTGTCGGCCGCTGCGTCGGCGGCCTCGGCAACGCTGCTGAACGGCGCGACCGGCGCGACCGAGGTCGCCCTGCTGCGGCCGGCGCCCGACGGGGCGGATGCACCGGCCGAACTCGGTGGGCCGGCACCGCTGATGGCGTACCTCGCCACCGAGATGGGGGCGCAGCGGCATCGGCTCGTCGCACTGCCGTTGGGCCCGAACGGGTGGCGCGGAATTCCGCAGGTGCTCGCGGAACGTGACGACGCCGAACTCGAAGCGCTCGATGCCGACGATGCCGGCCGCCTGCTGTTGATGGTATGGAATCGTGCCGGCACGAGCGAGATCGAGCTGTTCGATACGACCACCGGTGTGCGCATCGGGGTGCCTGAGCTGCCGGGGTTCGTGGCCTCGAGCCCGGTTCTGAGCCGCGACGGGGGAACGGTCATCCTGAGCGTCGAGGGGCCGGAGCGACCGCGCGAACTGTGGCGGCTCGACACGGCGACGCACCGGTGGACGAGGGTCACGCACGTGCCTGAGCTGCCCGCACGACCACTCGTCGTGCCGACCCTCGAACGGTACGAAGCACGTGACGGGCTGGCACTGACGGGCTGGCTGTACCGGGTGCCGGCAGCGCCCGACACCGTTGCCGTTCGCGCGAGCCCGGGCGAGGCGCGTGCCGTCGGCTCTGTCGCCGGCACAGGTAGTACCGTCGGCGGTGCGGCGATGCTCAGCCTGCACGGTGGCCCGGAGTCGCAGGAGCGGCCGACGTTCAATCCGCACTACCAGGCGATGCTGGCCGCCGGAATCGCGGTGTTCGCGCCGAACGTTCGCGGGTCATCCGGATTCGGCCGCGTCTTCAGCCACCTCGACGACCTGCACGGCCGACAGGGCGCCTTCGACGACGTGATCGCGA
>JAODBB010000155.1 GCA_025463745.1 Subtercola sp. | reverse complement strand
CCGCCACCCCAGCCCGTGACAACCGTCCTCCGCCCAGGCCGCCCGCCACCCCAGCCCGTGACAACCGTCCTCCGCCCAGGCCGCCCGCCACCCCAGCCCGTGACAACCGCCCTCCGCCCAGCCCGCTGCGCCAGCGAGAGTGATGTTTGCGGACGAGAGCGACCGCCGAAGTGGCTCAGCTCGCCCGGAAAGGTCGCTCTCGTGCGCTGCTGCGCGGCGGCGGCGGCGTCAGTCGCCGCGGTTGCCGAATGACTTCAGGTGGGCCTGGGTCAGCGCATCCATCTCTTCGTCGGTCAGCTCGTCGATCTCCTTGGCCTCTTTCTTGTCGTGCTTCGACCAGCGGATGAACAGCAGAATCAGAATCGGAATGTCGGCCACCTCGGCGATGAACCACAACAGGTCACCCGACAATTGTTGATCGCGCAGCGGGCTCGGAAACCAGCCGGGCACGGCGCTGGTGATCGGCGCCGCGTGGTCGAGGATCGCGTCGTTCAGGCGCAAGAGGATGCCCGGAATCGCATCGATCACGAGCTCGACGAACGCCAGCATGAACTCGGCCACGATGAACAGGCTGGTGCGCGCGACCACGAGTTCGGTCAGGGGAAGCACCATGATGAGCCCGACGACCGGAACAATGAGGCTGATGGCGCCCTGAGCCGTCGGGGAGGCGCGCAACGTGCCCGCGATGGGCGTCAGGAAGACGGAGAACACAGCCAGCGCGAAAACCGGCCCGAAGACGGCGTTGCCCATGATGCCGATGAGTTTGGAGTCGAGAAACCGGTCGAGGGCCCGACGAGGGGCGCCGCTGAGTGCTGTTCGCGCGAGTTCGACCGGCTTGCCCGTGGCCAGCAGCGCCGGCACCGCGAACAGCAGCAGGGCGATGCGGGTGGTGAACGCGAACCGCAGCTCTTCGCTGTACACGCCGAGAAACCCGAACTCGATGAAGGCGTACGAGCCGAGGCCGAACAGATAGAAGCCGAGGGTCGGTTTCAGCCGCCAGTGCCCCCCGCGATGCCGGATGGCGAGGATGCCCGCGAGGTACGCGAGCCCGGCCAGCACGATTGCGGTGACGCCGACGGCGTTGAACTGCCACGTCGTGAGAAACGTGAGAATGTCAGGCGTGGGGTGGCTCCTCAGGGGCGGCGGATTGCGGCATCCGCGTCACTTCCATTATGCGCCCGACCCGGTTCGCGCTCTTCGAGCGGCGGATTTCTGTGGGTCTTCGAAGTGCCCACCCGCCAAACCCGCCCCGCCCCCCCACGAGAGAAGCGTCTGCCGACGAGAGAAGCTGTTGCAGCGGCGTTTCTCGTCGGCAAACCCTTCTCTCGCGAGCGGCACCGGAGAGGGAGCTAGACGAGGCGGATGCGGCGGCGGGGCAGGAAGCCGACGCGGTCGTAGACCGTGGCGAGTGTGCCGTCGGCCACCTCGTTGGCGCGATCGGCCGCGCGGCCCAAGATGCGGTCGAGTTCGGCGGGGTCGGCGAGCAGTTCGAGCGCCCGGGTGCGGATCGGCGCGATCGTATCGACCACCACGGAGGCGAGGGACTTCTTGAAGTCACCGTATCCACGGCCCGCGAACTCGGTTTCGAGCGACTGGATCGACTGCCCCGACAGCACTGAGAAGATGGTGAGCAGGTTCGAGACACCGGGCTTCGAAGCCGGGTCGAAGACGATGCCGCCCTCGGCGTCTGTCACCGCACGCATGATCTTCTTCTGCGTGATGGCGGGGTCGTCGAGCATCCAGATGATGCCGGAGGCAGACTCGGCCGACTTCGACATCTTCGCGGTGGGGTTCTGCAGGTCGTAGATCTTCGCGGTCTCCTTGAGGATGTACGGCTCGGGTATCACGAAGGTCTCGCCGAAGCGGCTGTTGAATCGTGCGGCCAGGTCGCGGGTCAGTTCCACGTGCTGGCGCTGATCTTCGCCGACCGGAACCTCTTCGGCGCTGTAGAGCAGAATGTCGCCGGCCTGGAGGATCGGGTAGGTGAACAGCCCCACTGAGGCGGCGTCGGAGCCCTGCTTCGACGACTTGTCTTTGAACTGCGTCATGCGGCTGGCCTCGCCGAACCCCGTGATGCTGTTGAGCACCCAGGCGAGTTCGGCGTGGGCCGGCACCTGCGATTGCACGAAGAGAGTGGATTCGGCGGGGTCGATGCCCGCGGCGATGTACTGCGCCACCGTGCGGCGGGTGTTCTCGCGCAGCTCTGCGGGGTTTTGCGGCACGGTGATGGCATGCAGGTCGGCGAGCATGAAGAACGCGTCGTGGGTGGCCTGCAGCTTCTTCCAGCTGAGCAGGGCGCCCACGTAGTTGCCGATGTGCAGCGACTCGGCTGACGGCTGCATGCCCGAGAGCAGGCGTGGTTTGTCTGTCATGAAAGTAGTCCTAAGAAAGATAAGAGAAGTAAACCAAACGAAGGTGGGTGCTACCCAACCGGGTTCGATGAAAAGCGGCGGCGTGTACGTCGCTTTTCATGGTTGCGGCGCAACAGGTGCGGTCGCATTACGCGTGCCATCAGTGCGCTGCAGAGGCGGCGGCGCACAAATCAAATGGCGTAGTCAACAACAACGGGAGTGTGATCCGACCATCGCTCGTCGTGCGTCGCCGCGCGGTCGACCGCGTACGTCACCACACGCTCGGCGAGCGCCGGCGTCGCCATCTGGTAGTCGAGACGCCAGCCGGTGTCGTTGTCGAACGCCTGGCCTCGCCACGACCACCAGGTATACGGTCCGTCGACCTCACCGGCGTGGCGCCGGCCGATGTCGACCCAGCCGAGCCCGGGCCCCTTCGAGCCGTCGACCCCTTCGACCTCGGTGCCCGCTTCGCCGAAGAACCGGTCGAAGTACGCGCGCTCGGCGGGCAGGAAGCCGGCGCGTTTCACATTGCCCTTCCAGTTCTTGATGTCGAGCGTCTTGTGCCCCACGTTGAGGTCGCCGACCACCACCGCGAGTTCGCTGTGCGCCGCGAGCTCGGGCAGCCGCGTCGTCATGCCGTCGAGGAACTTGTACTTCTCCACCTGCTTCGGCGTACCGTCTTCACCGGAGTGCACGTAGGCGCTCACGACAGTGACGATCTTTCCGTTCACCTCGTAGTCGGCCTCGAGCCAGCGGCCCGCGCTGTCGAACTCTTCGTCGCCGATGGTCACGCGATGGATGCTCGCCTTGTCGCGTGAGGCAATGGCCACCCCCGCGCGACCCTTCGCCGTGGCCGCGTCGTGCAGAATGCTCCACTCCGGCCCGAGCAGCTCTTCGAGGTCTTCGGTCGAGGCCCGCACCTCTTGAATGGCCAGGATGTCGACGTCTCGAGCATCGAGCCACGCCCCCATTCCCTTACGGAACGCGGCGCGCACGCCGTTGGTATTGATCGAAGCGACACGGAGATTTTTGGAGCCTGAAACCATGCCCCAACTTTACCGGCCCGCGCCGACATTCTCTTTCGCGAGCTGCTTGTCGATGCGTTTGAGCGCCCGGCGCAGGTTCGTGCGGCGCAGCCCCCGAGCGCGTTCGAGTTCGGTCTCGATCTCCTGCCGTTGAGCGACGAGCACGATGTGGTGGGCCTCGGCCAGCGTCTGCATGGCCTCGCTTTTCACCTCGGCCGGCGAGAGGTCGCGCGCATCCAGACCGTCGTCGGCCATGCTCACCGCGATCCACGACGCGAAGAGGAGGATGACCTGGCAGATGAGGTTGAACCAGATCAAAATTCCGATGATCACGGCGAACGACGCCAGCAGCGGGTTCGAGGTCGCCCCGCCGAGCAGCGAGGAGCCGAGAATCTTCAGCACCCCCATCACGGCGGCACCGAGCGCTGCGGCCGGCAGCAGTTCGCGAAGCGGAATCGGCACTCCCGACAGCACCCGGTACGTGCCGGCGAGCACGATCGTGTCGAAGACATACACGATGATGAGCCCGATGACGCGGGCCGCGATCTCGCCGAACGTCGACGACGTATCCCACCCGAGCAGCCCGAAGACAAAGCCGAGCGCCGACGTCGACGCGATCGAGAGAGCCGCCGAGATGAGCAGGATGATGGCGAAGACGATAGCCAGCGCGAAATCTTTGAGCTTCAGCAGCACCGGGTTGGTCTTGGGCCCGGGCAGACCGAAGATGAGCCTGATGGCTGCGCGGGTCGACCCGAGAAAGCCCACAGCGGTGAGCACCAACCCGACGAGGGCGATCGCGCCCGTCCATCCGAGAGCCGGAGTCGACAACAGCGCGTCGGCCTGAATGGCGCCGTTCGGCCCGATCAACCCCGGCACGCTGGTATTGATCTGCTGGATCAGAGCCGCCTGCAGCTCGGGGTTCGACGCCAAAGCCAGCCCGAAGATCGAGAACACCACCCAGAGGGCGGCGAAGATGGCGAAAACCGCCTGGTAGCTCATGCCCGATGCCAGCAGCGGCCCGCCGTTGGCCCCGTAGTTCATGAAGACGCGCACGGGTTTAAGCTGCTGCACCCAAGCGATAAGGCCCGGGATGCCCGTGGCCTTCGTCTTGGGTGCCGACTCTCGTGTGCTCACCCTTTCAGCCTAGGCCGAGCGTGCCGAAAGAAAAGAGTGGGGCCACACGCCTTGCGCCTGACCCCACAATTCGGTAAACGACGAAGCGCTAGCGCTTACCGAACATGATCGCCTGCTTGACCTCGGCGATGGCCTGGGTCACCTGGATGCCACGGGGGCACGCCTCAGAGCAGTTGAAGGTGGTACGGCAGCGCCACACGCCCTCTTTGTCGTTCAGAATGTCGAGGCGCACCGAGGAGGCCTCATCGCGCGAGTCGAAGATGAAGCGGTGCGCGTTCACGATCGCGGCGGGGCCGAAGTACTGCCCGTCGGTCCAGAACACGGGGCACGACGAGGTGCACGCGGCGCAGAGGATGCACTTGGTGGTGTCATCGAACCGGGCACGCTGCTCGGCCGACTGAATGCGCTCTTTCTCGGGCTTCGACGAGGCCTGGAGGAACGGCTGCACCTCGCGGTACGACGCGAAGAACGGCTCCATGTCGACGACGAGGTATTTTTCGAGTGGCAGGCCCTTGATGGCTTCGACGTACACGGGCTTCGTGATGTCGAGGTCTTTCATGAGGGTCTTGCAGGCGAGGCGGTTGCGGCCGTTGATGCGCATGGCATCGGAGCCGCACACGCCGTGGGCGCAGCTGCGGCGGAAGGTCAGCGAACCGTCTTGCTCCCATTTGATCTTGTGCAGGGCATCCAGCACACGGTCGGTGGGGTACAGCTCGACGTCGAAGTCTTGCCAGCGCGGCTCTTCGTCGACCTCGGGGTTGAACCGGCGCACCATCATCGTCACGGTGAACGTGGGGATGGGCGCCTCGGCGGGGGCCGGGGGAGAGTTCACGGTTGCGGTACTCATTGGGGCGTGGCTCCTAACTCCGGGCCGTAGCGAGCGGCGCGGATCGTGGCGGAATGCAAGGCGGAAGAGAAGGTCGCACTGGAAGTGCGGCCGACGATGACGCAGCAGGCCGCCGCGAGACGTGGCGCGCAGTAGGCCCGGAGTTAGGAGCCACGCCCCCCACTAGTACTTCCTCTCCATGGGCTGGTAGCGGGTGACCACTACCGGCTTCGTTTCTAGCTTGATGTGGTCGCCCGCGTCTTCGGAGTGCGCGTCGCCGGTGAGGTACGCCATGGTGTGCACCATGTAGTTCTCGTCGTCGCGGGTCGGAAAGTCTTCTCTGAAGTGACCGCCGCGGCTCTCCTTGCGGTAGAGCGCCGAGTACACGAGCACCTCGGCCAGGTCGAGCAGGAAGCCGAGTTCGATGGCCTCGAGCAGGTCGGTGTTGAACCGCTTGCCCTTGTCTTGCACCATCACGTTCTTGTAGCGGCCGCGCAGGTTCTCGATCACCTTGGTGACCTCGACGAGCGACGTCTCGGTGCGGTACACCTGGGCGTTGCGGTCCATCGAATCCTGCAGCTCTTTGCGCATGGTCGACATGCGCTCGGTGCCGTTCGAGGTGCGCAGCATCTCGACCAGTTCGCGAATGGGTTTGGCCGGGTCATCCGGCAGCGGGATGAACTCGGCGGTGAGGGCGTACTCTACCGCGTTGTTGCCGGCGCGCTTGCCGAACACGTTGATGTCGAGCAGCGAGTTGGTGCCGAGGCGGTTCGAGCCGTGCACCGAGACGCAGGCGCACTCGCCGGCGGCGTAGAGGCCGGGAACCACGGTCGTGTTGTCCGAAAGCACCTCGGCCGCCACGTTGGTCGGGATGCCGCCCATCGCGTAGTGGGCCGTCGGCAGCACGGGCACCGGTTCGGTGTACGGCTCGACGCCCAGGTAGGTGCGGGCGAACTCGGTGATGTCGGGCAGCTTCGCGTCGATCACGGCCGGCTCGAGGTGGGTGATGTCGAGGTACACGTAGTCTTTGTTCGGCCCGCCACCTCGGCCTTCACGAATCTCGGTGGCCATGCAGCGGGCGACGATGTCGCGGGGGGCGAGGTCTTTGATGGTGGGGGCGTAACGCTCCATGAAGCGCTCGCCCTCGCTGTTGCGGAGGATCGCGCCCTCACCGCGGGCGGCTTCAGAGAGCAGGATGCCGAGGCCGGCAAGACCGGTCGGGTGGAACTGGAAGAACTCCATGTCTTCGAGCGGCAGGCCCTTGCGCCAGATGATGCCGACGCCGTCGCCGGTGAGCGTGTGGGCGTTCGACGTGGTCTTGAAGATCTTGCCGAAGCCGCCGGTGGCGAAGATGATCGACTTGCCCTGGAAGACGTGCAGGTCGCCCGTGGCCAGTTCATAGGCGACGACGGCCGACGGGCGCTTCACGCCATCGACCTCGACCATGACCAGGTCGAGCACGTAGTACTCGTTGAAGAAGTTGATGCCGTGCTTGACGCAGTTCTGGTACAGGGTCTGCAGAATCATGTGACCGGTGCGGTCGGCGGCGTAGCAGGCGCGGCGAACCGGTGCCTTGCCGTGATCGCGGGTGTGACCGCCGAAGCGGCGCTGGTCGATCTTGCCCTCGGGGGTGCGGTTGAAGGGCAGGCCCATGTTCTCGAGGTCGTAGACCGCGTCGATGGCTTCTTTCGCCAGAATCTCGGCGGCATCCTGATCGACCAGGTAGTCGCCACCCTTGATCGTGTCGAAGGTGTGCCACTCCCAGTTGTCTTCTTCGACGTTGGCGAGGGCAGCGGCCATGCCGCCCTGCGCGGCACCGGTGTGCGAGCGCGTCGGGTAGAGCTTGGAGATGACGGCGGTGCGCGCCTTGGGCCCGGCCTCGATCGCCGCTCGCATGCCCGCGCCGCCTGCGCCGACGATCACAACGTCGTGCTGGTGGTAGGTCACGCCATCGACGACGGTGCCGTCTGCATAGTCAGTCACTGAATGAATTCCTTGCGGTTGAAAGAAGGGTGCTTAGTTCACGGGGCAGAAGGCCAGGGCCTGGTCTGCGGGAATGATGGTGTTGCACGGGTCGAAGGTGAACACCACGAGCGTGCCGAGCACGATGAGCACCACAGCCGCGACGGCGATGGCAGCGAGCAGCACCCGGCGAACGGTGCGGTGCGACGCGTAGTCGTTCACGATGGTGCGCATGCCGTTCGACCCGTGGATCATGGCGAGCCACAGCATCACGACATCCCACCACTGCCAGAACGGCGTGGCGTACTTGCCGGCGACGAACGCGAAGTCGATTTCTTTGATGCCCTGGCCGAGAACGAGGTTCACGAAGAGGTGGCCGAAGATGAGGATGAGCAGCAGCACACCTGAGGCGCGCATGTACAGCCAGCCCCACTTCTCCCAGTTGACCCGGCCCTTGCTGGAGCGTTCCCGCGGCGTACGGGGTGCCTCGATGATCGTCGACATTACTGTGGCTCCGTGAAGACGTTGTGCAGATGAATAGGTGCGAACCCTGCGGTGCCGATGACCCAGAGGGCGATCACGATCCAGAACATCAGGCGCTGGTACTTGGCGCCCTTGCTCCAGAAGTCGATGAGGATGATGCGGATTCCGTTGAAGGCGTGGAACATGATCGCAATGACCAGGGCGGTTTCGCCGAGCCCCATGATCGGGTTCTTGTAGGTGCTCATCACGGCGTCGTACGCCTGCGGGCTGACCCGGATCATCGCCGTGTCGAGAACGTGCACCAGTAGGAAGAAGTAGATGGAGACACCGGTGATGCGGTGCAAGACCCACGACCACATTCCCGTGTTACCGCGGTACAGCGTTCCCGCTGGCCGTTTCGACGAGCTTCTGGCGGTGGTGAGCGTCGATGCCGCTTCATTGGGCACGAGCAACCCCCTTTTTCGTAAGGACGGGTTCGCAGCGTGGCGCGATACAGCGCCCGTGCGAAATCTTCTTCAGCATAGTGTTCGCATCGTGAAATGTC
>JAODBB010000236.1 GCA_025463745.1 Subtercola sp. | reverse complement strand
ACGGCGGCCGTGGCGTAGTCCCCGCTGCTGACAACGGCCGCAATGTCGGCCGGAAGAGGCGCGATCGGTGCACCTGCTGCCACGAGCGAGCCTGGCCGGAGCTCGGTCACGGCGGCAGCCAGTTCGGCGGGCACAGGAACGGCATCGATCGGTGCGAGCGAAACAGGTGTGGGCGCCGGGCCGGTCACGACCACGGCCTTGTGCTCGATGAGACTGGTCACGATGTTGTGGGCTACCGACGAGGCCAGCATGGTGTGAAAGATGTCATCGTTGTCACTGGCCTCACGCCGCGTGATCGCGTACGAACCGAGCGGGCCGAAATTGCTCAAGAGGGTCTGATTGACAAGATCGTAGAGTCGCTCAGAACTCATCACGTTCTCACGCTCTGCCTTGGCTTTGCGCCGCCAACCGATCATGCCCTGCACCTCTCACGAGTCGTACGTACGTACAGTGTGCGCCCCGTCGCCGAATACCTCGGCCGCCACGCCGGAAATCAGCGCAGAATCAGCTGCCGGTCACCGATGGATCGGCTGCCGATCAGGAGTTTTCGAGCTCGCGGGCGTCACGATCATCCTGCAGCACGCTGCCGACGGCGAGAGCGATGGTCAGGCCCCAGCTGACCCACATCAGCAGCAGGCGCCAGTCGCGGGGGCCTTTGCGTGTGGTTTGAATCACGGCGAATCCGCTCGCGACTGCGCCGATGATGCTCGTGTTGAAGATGTATTTGCGCATAGGGCCACTTTCCGTTTCGTTCTACGTTAGGGCATCGGAAGAGCGAAGAAAAAGGGCTGTCGCCCGGCGTCACTGTGAGGCAGACTGCGAAGCGTGCCGCAGTGCTTTACCGGCCTTCTTGTCGGCCTTTTTCTGCTTGCGCTTCTTCAACGACTTCGGGGTCTTCTCCCATGCGCTCTGCCGGCCGAACGCCAGGGTTTCTTTGAGCAGAGCGAGCCGCTCGTCTTCGCTCTTCGCCTTTCGCGTGTTCACCTCTGCCACCACGCTGCCCGACCAATTCGAGTCGGCCAGATAGGCCAGCACCTCGTGAACCGGCTGGCCGCCATAGCCCGGCAGCAGATGCTCGTCGAACACTCGCCCCTCATCGAGCGAACCCGAACCGTCGCAGAGGTGGATGTGCCGAAGCCTCGGCCCCAGCGCCTGCGCCATCTCGAGCGAATCGCGACCGGAGAGTGCGGCGTGCGAGAAGTCGAGGGTCACGGCGTCACAGTCCATGACCACCGGATCCCAGCCGGGCGAATACGCCTTCAAGCTGGTGCCCTTGACCTTCCACGGAAACATGTTCTCGACGGCGATTTCGACGTCGTAGTTGTCGCTCGTTTGACGCACGATGCGTAAGAAGTTGTCTGCGTAGTCCGACTGCCAGCGAAAGGGCGGATGCACGACCACCGCTGTGGCTCCGACGCCGCGCGCCAGCTCGGCGGACTTCTCGAGTTTGATCTGCGGGTCTCTGCCCCACACGAAATGGGTGAGCAACAGTACGGGGGCATGGATCGACAGAATGGGTATGTCGTACTTCGACGCCAACGCCAGCAGCGTCTCGGGCGACTGGGTCACCTCGTCTCGTGTGACCATCACTTCGACACCGTCGTACCCGGCGAGTTTGGCGTATCGAAATCCTTCTTCGACCCCCAGCGGATAGACGCACGACGTACTCATCCCTACGCGTATCATCTTCATCAGCCTACTGAAGTTAGCTGAATGGTGCGTATAAATCTGGTAACCGACGGGGGTTTGCGAGTGGCTGGTACCGTGGAACATATCGCCTGCGTCACGCGCCGGGCTCGATGAGTGAACAGGATGCGCTATCTCTTCTGAATCTTCTCCCAGCGAGGCCGGTGGCGAGTATTCGCTCGTCGTCGTTTCGAACCGTCTGCCGGTCGACAAGGTCGTCGCAGCCGACGGGTCGGAGAGCTGGCGCGCGTCTCCGGGCGGATTGGTCACGGCCCTCGAACCCGTCATGCGCGCGAGCGACGGCGCCTGGGTCGGCTGGGCCGGGGTGGCCGGCGACCACTCAGAGCCGTTCGAGAACGACGGAATCTCGATCGTGCCGGTGACGCTCAGTGCCGAAGACGTGGAGTTGTACTACGAGGGCTTCTCGAACGACACCCTCTGGCCGCTCTACCACGACGTGATCGCTCCTCCGACCTATCACCGTGACTGGTGGGACTCGTACGCGGTCGTGAACCAGCGCTTCGCTGACGCTGCTGCCGCTGTCGCAGGCAAGGGCGCCACGGTCTGGGTGCACGATTACCAATTGCAGCTGGTGCCGAAGATGCTGCGCGAGATCAGGCCCGACTTGGTGATCGGGTTCTTCAACCATATTCCATTTCCGGCATACGGCATTTTCTCGCAGCTGCCGTGGCGCACCCAGATCGTCGAAGGCCTGCTCGGCGCCGACGTGATCGGCTTTCAGCGAGTCGCCGACGCCGGCAACTTCAGCCGAGCGGTGCGAAGGCTGCTCGGCTATACGACAAAGGGCACCACCATCGAGGTGCCGATCGAAGATGCGGCAGAGGTTCAGGGCAACCCGCTGCGAGCGAAGGTCTCGCGCCGGGGGCATCAGGTGCGCACCGTCACGGCCCGAGCCTTCCCCATCTCGATCGACGCCGCCAGCTTCGAAGAGCTGGCGAAGAAGCCCGAGATACAGGCACGTGCGCGAGAGATCCGGCGAGAACTCGGCAACCCCGACATCGTGATGCTGGGCGTCGACCGACTCGACTACACGAAGGGCATCGGGCACCGGCTGAAGGCATACGGCGAGCTGCTCGCCGACGGCAAGATCAGTGTCGCCGATGCCAGCCTCGTTCAGGTCGCCAGCCCCAGCCGTGAACGGGTGCAGACCTACATGACGCTGCGCGATGAGATCGAACTCACGGTCGGCCGCATCAATGGCGACTTCAGTACCATCAGCCACACCGCTATCAGCTATCTGCATCAAGGGCGCCCTCGAGATGAGATGGTCGCCCTCTACCTCGCCGCCGATGTCATGCTCGTGACGGCTCTGCGCGACGGCATGAACCTCGTGGCCAAAGAGTACGTGGCAACCCGGTTCGACAACGACGGTGTGCTCGTGCTGAGCGAATTCGCCGGCGCCGCCGACGAATTGAAAGCGGCGCTGCTCGTGAATCCGCACGACATAGAGGGTCTGAAAGAGGCCATCATCCGGGCCATCCAGATGCCGCGGCACGAGCGTTCCCGGCGCATGCGTTCCCTGCGCAAACGCGTGAAAGACTACGATGTCGCCCACTGGTCGAAGTCGTTTCTCGACGCTCTTGCCGAGCAGACCCTGGCTCAGAGCACGGCGAATGCGGCAGAAGCTGCGGCAGACAAAGCGGCGGCAGACAAGGCAGCAGATAGTGAGAATGGTGGCGACCAGCAGTCGTGAGTGACACGCTTCAGCAGGCCTCGAACATCCGCGATTCAGACGACAGCGCAGCGCTCGTCGACAAGCTCACCCTGTTGAGCCGTGAGTCGAGACTGCTGGTTGCGCTCGACTTCGACGGCACGCTGGCACCCGAAGTGGATGATCCTTACGCAGCCCGCGCGCTGCCAGAGGCTCGCGCGGCCCTGTTTCGCCTGCTCGCGTTGCCGAACACCCGCGTGGCGCTGATCTCGGGGCGCGCCATGGCGAGCCTCGAGCAGGTGGCGAACGTTCCCGATTCGGTGCTGCTGGTGGGGTCGCACGGCGTGGAGTTCCGTCTCGACACTCCTGATACCACGGTTGACCTCGACACGGTGGAACTCGAGCAGGTCGAGGCACTGAGCGAGGTGCTCGAAGACGTTGCCGCAGGTCTCGACCAGGTCTGGGTCGAAACGAAGCCTGCGGGGTTCGCCCTGCACACGCGGCTCGCCACCGAGAAAGACAGCCGCATCGCGCATATGCAGGCGCTCAGCGAGACGCAGGCCGAGATCGCCGGCCTCACCGTTCGCGAAGGCAAGAACGTCATCGAATTCTCGGTGCGCAGTGCGACCAAGGGTGAGGCGTTACTGCATCTGAAGGAATACACCAAGGCGACGGCGATCTTCTATGCGGGCGACGATGTCACCGACGAAGACGCCTTTGCCGTGCTGCGGCCGCACGATTTCGGCCTGAAGAGCGGCCCGGGCAAGACCATCGCCGAGTTTCGCGTGGCAGACCCCCGAGAGGTCGCCGGCGTCCTCTCCCTGCTAGCCACCCTCCGCGCTCGCGCCGTCTGACCATTCGCATGGATCACGAAAATCGCCCTTCCCGCTCGATTTTGGGGCGTTTTTTGTGATCTATCCGATTTGGATGGCGTTTCGGCCGGCCGCCTTCGCCAGGTAGAGCGCGCGGTCGGCGCTGAGCATGACCGCGTCGAGGGAGGCCTCGCGGTCTTGCAGTGCACCGCCGACGCTCACCGTGGTCGGCGGCGTGATGCTGAGTTCGGCGACGGCCGCTCGAAGACGTTCCGCGACGTCGTGCAGCTCGGCTTTGCCCTGCACGATGGTGAACACCGAGAATTCGTCGCCGCCGACCCGCACGCACAAGTCGCTATTACGGGTGGCTTTGATCAGGGCATCCGCTGTGACCTTCAGCACATCGTCGCCGACGAGGTGCCCGTACGTGTCGTTCACCAGCTTGAAATGGTCGAGATCGAGCACCAGGCAGCCGAGGTGCTGGTCGGTGCGTTCGGCGAGGGCGGCCATCAGCGGCACGTTGAGTTCCATGCTGCGCCGATTCGCGAGGCCCGTGAGCGCATCGGCGAGCGACAGAGCGACGGCCTCGTCTCGGGCGGCCTGCAACGACTGGCGCAGAACGAGAACCACGAGAATAGTGATGGTCATCAGCGCGACGAAAATGAGGCTGGCGACGAACGGAATCGACGAGCGCCAGAAGATCACCAGTACGCCGAGAACGGTGCAGGCGACGCTGAAGGCGATTGCCATACGAATGTGGAGAAAGGCCGCGGCTGCCACGGCGATACCGAGAAACACGAACGCGGTGATGGTGCCGATCGCGGCCGGCTGAATGGTGATGCCGATCACGGTCGTCAGCGCCATCGTCGCCACCATGATCCGAAGGATGAAGAATCCCGTCGCTCGACGTGTGAAACGGGCGATCACAAAGACCACGACGCCGGCCACCGCACCGAGCACCACGACGGCGCGAATCCAGTCCGGGTCGAAGTCGGCCGTGAACGCAAGAATCAGCAGAGAGGCGGCGCCCGGAAGTGAGATGATCTGCAGGCTCAACGAGCGAAGCTGCTTGGGGGTGCGATGCGCGAATGGCTTCACGTAGGGCTGCCTTCTCCGTGCGTTGGATGGAACCGCGGCGTAGTGCTAACCGTAGCAAGAGAGGGCCCCCGCTTCGTAGCAATACCACCCTCCGCTCGTTCTAGACTCGTAACATGCCCGAAATAGACATAAAGCCGCGCTCGCGGGTCGTCACCGACGGAATCGAAGCCACCACCTCACGCGGAATGCTCCGTGCCGTGGGCATGGGCGACGCCGACTGGGAGAAACCGCAGATCGGCATCGCGAGCTCGTGGAACGAGATCACCCCCTGCAACCTGTCGCTCGACCGCCTCGCGCAGGCCTCGAAAGAGGGCGTGCACTCGGGCGGCGGCTACCCGCTGCAGTTCGGTACGATCTCGGTCTCCGACGGCATCTCGATGGGCCACGAGGGCATGCACTTCTCGCTCGTCTCGCGCGAGGTCATCGCCGACTCGGTCGAGGTCGTCATGCAGGCAGAGCGCTTGGATGGCTCGGTTCTGCTCGCGGGTTGTGACAAGTCGCTGCCCGGCATGCTGATGGCGGCCGCGCGGCTCGACCTGGCGAGCGTGTTCCTCTATGCCGGCAGCATCGCCCCGGGCTGGGTGAAGCTGTCTGACGGCACCGAGAAAGACATCACCATCATCGACTCGTTCGAGGCGGTCGGCGGCGTCAAGGCCGGCACCATGAGCGAGGCCGACGCGAAGCGCATCGAGTGCGCCTTCGCTCCCGGCGAAGGTGCCTGCGGCGGCATGTACACCGCGAACACCATGGCGAGTGTCGCTGAAGCACTCGGAATGAGCCTGCCCGGCAGTGCATCCCCGGCCAGCGCCGACCGCCGCCGTGACTACTACGCGCACCGCTCGGGCGAGGCCGTCGTGAACATGCTGCGCCTCGGAATCACGACCCGCGACATCCTCACCAAAGACGCCTTCGAGAACGCGATCGCCGTCGCCATGGCCCTCGGCGGCTCGACCAACGTCATTCTGCACCTGCTGGCCATCGCCTACGAGGCCGAGGTCGATCTCACCATCGACGACTTCAACCGCATCGGTGACACGATTCCGCACCTCGCCGACATGAAGCCGTTCGGCACGTACGTCATGAACGACCTCGACCGCCAGGGTGGTCTGCCGGTTCTCATGAAGGCGCTGCTGGATGCCGGGCTCATGCACGGCGACGCGCTCACCGTCACGGGCAAGACTCTGGCCGAGAACCTCGCCGAGCTCGACATTCCCGCGCTCGACGGCAAGGTTCTGCGCGCGATGGACAACCCCATCCACCCCACCGGCGGCCTCACCGTGCTGAAAGGCTCGCTGGCGCCCGAGGGTGGCGTCGTGAAGACGGCCGGCTTCGACGCTTCGGTGTTCGAGGGCCCCGCCAAGGTGTTCGAGCGCGAGCGCGAGGCGATGGATGCGCTGACCCGTGGCGAGATCGAGCACGGCGATGTCGTGGTCATCCGGTACGAAGGCCCCAAGGGCGGCCCCGGCATGCGCGAGATGCTGGCCATCACGGCCGCCATCAAGGGCGCTGGGCTCGGCAAAGATGTACTACTCTTGACAGACGGCAGATTCTCAGGCGGCACAACCGGACTGTGTATCGGCCACATAGCACCCGAAGCGGTCGACGCAGGTCCGATCGCCTTCGTGCGCGATGGTGATCTAATACGGGTCGATATCGCAGCTCGCTCGCTCGA
>JAODBB010000142.1 GCA_025463745.1 Subtercola sp. | reverse complement strand
CCACATCGCCCCGCCCAGGCTGCCTCAGGTCGGGGGGTGTGGTCAGGAGGATGGTGTCGCGCGAGCGCGAGGCGCAGATGATGTTGTGCTTGCGGGGACAGCCGGGACGACCCTCCCCGCAAGCGGCGCACGGCTGGATTCGAACCCGCGCATCCACATGAACCGAGCTGGATGCCTCTCAACTGAGCTACGTTCGCCAGCACCGTAAGGTATCACAAATATGAGCAAAGATCAATAATGTCGAATGTCGGGGGTCTGAGGCAGACTCGATGAAGCAGAGTTCGACGAATCTGACGGAAGGAATAGTGCCGTGAACACCCAACTCACTGCGGTCGACCCACCACAGCTGCCACGCAGCCCCGCCTTCGCGCAAGGCATGATCGCTGCCGCGGGTCCGACGCTCTACATCGGCGGGCAGAACGGAACCGATGGCGCGGGCACACTGCTCGACGGTCTCGGCCCGCAGACCGAGCAGGCGATGCGCAATCTTCTGGCCGTGCTCGCCGAGGCCGGTGCCGGCCCTGAGAATGTGGCGAAACTCACGATTTACCTGGCTACCGGAGTCGACCCGGGCGACGCGTTCGCAGCGACCCGCTCGGTGTGGGGTAACCATCGCACCGCGGTCACGGTGCTCTCTGTCACGCCGGCTCGGCCGGGAGCGTTGGTCGAGATCGATGCGATCGCCGTGCTGCCTGAGACGTCATAGCCGCGGCGCCATGAACTGCGGCGTCAAAGACCGCGACACCTCACCTGCGGCGTCGTAGACCGCGCCGTAGTAACGGCCGGGCCGGTCGCGGGTGCCGGCGCCGCTTGAGGCGTTGGCACCGATGCGGGTGGTGCGGTCGTGGATCAGGCCCAGCCGAGTTCGTGCAGTCGATCGTCGTCGATGCCGAAGAAGTGCCCGATCTCGTGCACGAGGGTGATGTGGATCTGCTCGCGCAGCTCTGCCTCGTCGGCCGAGACGGAGAGCAGCGGTTCGCGGTAGAGCACGATGCGGTCGGGCAGCTCGCCGAAACCGTAAGTGCCGCGTTCGGTGAGCGCGACGCCTTCGTAGAGTCCCAGGGTGTCGAGGGTGCCGTTCTCGGGGCGGTCTTCGACGACGAATACCACGTTATCGAGCCCGTCGACCATGTCGTCGGGCAGAAGATCGAGTTCGGCGACCACCAGTGCTTCGAACGCCTCAGCGTCAAGCTCGAACATCCACGCCGCCCTTTCGAAAAACGAATGGCCCGGTCTCCCGGGCCATTCGTCTCTTTAGTAACGCTTGTTACTAGCACGGGGTGAGTAACGGGGCTCGAACCCGCGGCCTCCTAGACCACAACCAGGCGCTCTGCCAACTGAGCTATACCCACCATGCGAACCTCGTTGTAACGAGGCAACTCAACGATTCTATTACAGCTTCGAGGCGAATTCGTTCACGACGTCTGCGGCGATCTCTTTGAGATCGGCCGATGCGGGGCCGGGAGGCGCCACGAAGACGGCTTTGCGGTAATACTCCAACTCACGAATCGACTCGAGAATGTCGGCGAGGGCGCGGTGGCCGCCGTCTTTCGCGGGAGCGTGAAAGTAGATCGGCGGAAACCAGCGGCGCGCCAGCTCTTTGATCGACGAGACGTCGACGCTGCGATAGTGCAGGTGGGCATCCACTCGGGGCATGTACTTGGCGAGGAACATGCGGTCGGTGCCGATGGTATTGCCCGCGATGGGCGCCTTCAGCTCGTTCGGAACGAACTTCAGAATGTACTCGAGAACCTCGAACTCGGCCTCGGCGAGGCTCACGCCGTTCGGGATGAGCTGGTCGAGGCCCGAGGTCGCGTGCATATTGCGCACGAACTCGTTCATGTTGGCCAGGGCCGAGTCGTCGGGCTTGATGACGATGGTGAAACCCGGGTCGAGAAGGTTCAGGTCGAAGTCGGTGACGACCACCGCCACCTCGACGAGTTCGTCGATGCTGAGGTCGAGGCCGGTCATTTCACAGTCGATCCAGACCAGACGGTCTGTTGATGCACTCATGCCTCGAGTCTATCGGCGGTGTGTGACATGGCGACGGTGAATGGATGCCCGGGGCCGGTGCGCACGCGGATGCGGGGCTAGGCATCTCACTCATCGCTAGCTAGGGAAAACGTCGGAGGTACGTGCCTGGTGCGTGCAGATAGCGCCTGCCCTATCGGAACCGCCGACGTTTTCTTCGATTCGGCCTAGTCGTCAGGCTGCGGGCAGCTGCGAGATACGCACGGTGTTGCCCGACGGGTCGCGAAAGGCGCAGTCTCTGGGGCCCCACGCCTGGTCGATGGGCTCTTGCAGCACTTCGGCTCCGGATGCCCGTACCTTCTCGAACGTGGCGTCGACGTCATCGGTGGCGAACACCAGAATCGGCAGCGACCCCTTGGTGAGGAGTTCTTGCAGCGCGTCGCCGTCGGCCTGCGATCGGCCGGCGTGCGGCTCCGACAGAACGATCTGGAGCGTGGGCTGTGCGTCGCTGCCCAGAGTCACCCAGCGGAAGCCACCATTGGCTACGTCGTTGCGCACGTCGAGGCCGAGAGCGCCCCCGTAGAAGCCGAGCGATTCGTCGACATCGTTGACGGTCACATTGCAGTATTGAAGTTGGATTGTCATGGCACCAACGTTAGTTCTGCGGCTATGGCAGGCACTTCTTCAATCCTGCTCGATGCAGGAGCCGCCGCCTTCACGGGCCGTGTGCGCAACATGGCCTCGCGCGTCGGCATCGCCCGCACGGCCTCGTGTTCGCGCGCCCGATACGCACTCGGCGTTTCGCCGGTGAGTTCGGTGAATCGTGAGCTGAACGACCCGAGCGACGTACAGCCGACGGTCATGCACGCATCGGTCACGCTGAAGCCGCTCCGCAGCAGCGCCATGGCGCGTTCGATGCGCCGCGTCATCAAGTAGCCGTATGGCGTCTCGCCATAGGCCGCCCGGAACTGCCGAGAGAAGTGGGCGGGAGACATCAGTGCGCGCTGGGCCATGGTGGGCACGTCGAGCGCCTTGGCGTATTCGCGGTCGATCAAGTCGCGCGCCCGGCGGAGGTGCGCGAGATTGCTGATCTCCTGCGGTGTCATGGCACGAGGCTAGCACTTGCTCCGTGAGGCGGCTCGGGTGAACGATGGGTCATGTGGGCGAACAACAGAACCGTGACCGTTTTCGGCGGCGCAGAGAATAGCCCGAAGATTTTTGGAAGAATTTTCTGGTGAGCTGTCGATTTGCCGGGCGACGTGCGTCATTGTTGCGAGCAGGAGATACCGGCTCAGAGCCAACATCACCTCACAGAGGTAAGGGAGAATCTCATGGAATACATGATTCTGATTCACGAGACGACCAGAAACGAAACGCCGACGGCAGCGCCCGGCACCCCCGAGTTCGAGCAGTACATGGGCGCCTGGATGACGTACAACCAGCAGCTCATCGACAGCGGCAACTTCATCGGCGGCGGCCGCCTTCAGTCGAGCCTCACCGCGACGACATTGCGGCGCTCGGGTGGCTCTGACTCGGTGACCGACGGCCCGTTCGCCGAAACCAAAGAGCAGCTGGGCGGGTACTACCTGGTCACGGCCGACGATCTCGACGAGGCGCTTCGGCTCGCCGCCGCGATGCCCATCGACAATGTCTCGCTCGAGATTCGCCCCCTGGAGTTCAGGCCAGAAGCGATCTTGACGCCCGACGTTCGGTGACCAGCTGAGCACGGTGTCGGTTCACGAGGCAGTCATTCGCCTCGCGCGCGAGGAGAGCGGGCATGTTCTCGCTCTTCTCGCGCATCGTTTCGGCGACCTCGATCTCGCCGACGAGGCCGTTCAGGATGCCCTGCTGTCGGCAAGCCAATGGAGCACCATTCCCGACAATCCGCCGGCGTGGCTCTACACCGTGGCCCGCAACAATGCGGTCGACAGGATTCGCCGTGCCGACGCGGAACGTCGTCGCATCCATTCGGCCGCGCCAGAATTGCTCGCCGAAGCAGGCAGCCAGCAGGGCGGGTACGAGGAGACTCCGATGATCGTGGAACACTCCGATGTCGGAGACGAGCAGCTGCGCCTGCTTCTGCTCTGCTGCCACCCCGCGCTCGAGCGCGATACGCAGGTCGCCCTCACCCTGAGGCTCGTCGGCGGCCTCACCACTGCTGAAATCGCGGCCGCCTTCTTCGTGCCCGAAGCGACCCTCGCCCAGCGGATCGTTCGCGCGAAACGCAAGATTCGCGATGCCGCCATTCCGCTCAGCATCCCGGCGCGATTGGATGATCGAGTCGACGCACTGCTGACGGTGCTCTACCTCGTGTTCAACGAAGGGTATCTCTCCAGGGGCGACACCCCGGGCATCCGTGTCGACCTCGTTGAGGAGGCGATTCGGCTGACCCGCCGCGCCGCCGAGGTGCTGCCCGACTCGGCCGAGGTCGACGGGCTGCTCGCTCTCGAATTGTTCACTCATGCCCGCACCGCAGCGCGATTGGTAGAGGGCGAGCTCGTTCTGCTTGACGATCAGGAGCGTGGGGCGTGGGATGGCGAACTCATCGGCGAAGCGAACGCGATTCTTTTCGCCGCATTGCGGCGGATGCATCCCGGGCCCTTTCAATTGCAAGCCATCATCGCTGCGCATCACGCCAATGCCCTCACGGCTGCCGCCACCGACTGGAACGCGATCGTTGCGGCGTATCGACAGCTCGCCGCCATCGCGCCGTCGCCGGTGGTGACGCTGAACCATTCCGTCGCTGTGTCGATGGCCGAAGGCCCGCGCGCGGGGCTCCGAATGCTCGACACGGTGGCGGGGCTCGACGACTACTACCTGTATTGGGCGGCGCGAGGTGAGATGCTCGCCCGCGCCGGCGAGACCTCTGCGGCCGTCGTCGCGCTGCGCGGAGCCCGGCTGCGCGTGCAGAATGCGGTGGAGCAGAGACACCTCGACCGCCGCATCGAAGCTCTGAGCGGCATGACGGGAGGGTGCGCATTTCGACAGTGACCCCTACCCGCGAGCCTGCTCGAGCATGCCCGCGGCCGCCGTGGTGACGGCGTGCTCCTTCGGCGCCGGCGAGAAGAACACGCTCGGCGGAGCGCTCGGCCCGAAGGTCGGCGTCTCGCGGCTGAGCCGGAAGGCCAGCGGCACCGCCCGGCCGAAATGACGCAGCGCTCGGTGCCAGAACGTCAGGGGGCGCAGCCCGCAGGCACGCATGGCGGCACCATGATCGACGGCGACCACCGTGGCGGCGCCGACCGCGACCATCCATGCCGCAGCCGCCGCGAACAGCCGGCCCGCTCGCGGAGTGTGCTCGAACCCCACCCTGAGCTGGTCGATCTGAAAACGAATGTGCTCGACCTCGTCGGTCAGAACTCGGCGCGCCACACCCCGAATCACCGGATCTGAAGACCGCCCCAGCGCCTCGAAATACTCCATCGCCACGGTTTCGGCGATGAGAAAGAGCGTCACCTCGGTGCGCAGCCCCATCAGGCGGCGTAACACCACGAAGACGCGGTCGGTCCAATCCGAGGTGAGCCGCTCGGCCCCGAATCGGGCGAGGGCGGCCGCGAACAGGGCCGAGTGCTTCTGTTCTTCTGCGATGAAGCGCACGAGAGCATCGTCGTAGACGGGGTCGTGTCGTTTTCGGGCCTTCGAACGGAGCCCCGCGCCTTCGCCGCTCTCACCGAGCTCGAACTTTTGGAGCGATCGCGCGAGAGCGATGACATCGGCGCCGGGCAGCAGCGAGATCCGATCCCAGGGAATGAGCACATCGAGCCGCTCGTGACGTTCGAGATTCGCTTCGAAATAGGTCGCCCACACGTCGAATGTGTACGTTTGTGGGCGTCTGTGTTGTTGCATGTCAACTCCTCGTGTCAAGTGTGCCGAGCCGGATTTTTCGCCGTCTCAGCACCCGTGCGGTAGTCTTACGAGGGTTAACGTATCGAATATCGATATGAATTGCACGTTTTTCGATATGGAGGGGTCATGACCCGTTCGCTTCTCGTCACGCTCAGGGTTCTGCTCGTGGTGCTTTTCGCGGCCTCGCTGGCCGCCCAGATCTTTTCGGAATCGATCGCCGCCGCACTTCTCGACGGGGCGCCCGAGGTCGTGCTCACTGCCGTCATCGTGGCCGCGCTGCTCTGTGTCGAGGTGGTGTTGCTGGGCGTGTGGATGCTCGTGACCCTCGTCGCCCGCGAGCAGATCTTCGACGACCGTGGCCGCGCCGATCGCTGGGTGACGGCCGCGATCGGCGCACTCATCGCTGCCGGCTTGGTGGGGGCCGGTGCCTGCGTCTACTTCGCGATCCTCGCCGCGACCTGGGCTTCTGCGGCGGCCGGCGAGGCCGGCAGCGGTGGTGGCGGCGTGGCGGCAACGGCGCTGACCGTGGCGATTCTCGGCGCCGCCGCGGTGG
>JAODBB010000121.1 GCA_025463745.1 Subtercola sp. | reverse complement strand
GGCCCGGCCGGCCCCGCGCAGAACGACGACGCTGTTCTTCGAGGTCGCGAGGTAGTCGAGCGCATCCTCGAGCTCATCGAGCAGCAGATCGTTCATCGCATTCAGCTTCTCGGGCCGGTTCAGCGTGAGCCAGGCCACCGGACCGTCGTGCTCGATCAGCAGGGTTTCGAAGTCGGGAACACTCATGGCGAGACTTTTCTCTTGAGCTTCAGACTGAAATCGGGCGTGGTCACGGCGAACGACGTCGAACTCTTCGATTCGGCGATGAGGTCTGTCACCTCGTTGACGATGTTGTTGGAGCTGCGACGCGGATCGGTGCGGATGGGGCCCTTCGCGATCATCCGGTCGACCTCTTCGTCGCTCATCATGTACCGCAGCAGCAGCTCTTCGTCAGAGATGCCCTTCGAGAAGTGGCCGCGAATCTCCTCGATCGACGGATCGGGCCGCTCCCACGACTCGAACTGCTTGGCGCGCTTACTGCCCAGAATACGGTCGAGCACCTCGGGCTTGATCGGCGCCGGCACCGGGCCGTAGTGACCGAGTGCGTAATGGATGACCTCGTCGGGAACCATGCTGTACGGGTCTCCCGTGATGATGTTGAGCACGGCCTGAATTCCCACGAACTGCGAGAACGGCGTGGCCATGATCGGCGAGCCGAGATCGATACGCACCTGCGGAATGGCCGCAAGTACCTCGGGTAGTCTGTCGCCCATCTTCGCGGCGGCGAGCTGGTTGATGAGCGTGCCCGTCATACCTCCCGGCAGCTGATGGTCGTAGATGCGCGGGTCGTACTCGGCAGGAACCCCGAGCAGGTGGTTGCCCGCCTTCGCCGCCCAGATGAAGTTGTCGGCGACGGGCGCGAACGTCGACGTGTCGAGCGAGTGCGTCATTCCCAGGTACTCGACGATGTCGACCATCGCCTCGGTCGAGGGCAGCGATGCCCCGTTCGCCATGGGGCGTGACGCCGTGTGCAAGCGCTGAAACCCGCTCTCGAGTGCCACGATGTAGTTGTGCTGGGCCAGGCCTGTGGTGTTGTGAGCGTGCATCTCGAGCGGCATGTCGCCGGTGGCGGCACGGATGGCCGGCAGCAGTGTCTTCGCCCGTTCGGGTTTCAGCACCCCGGCCGCATCTTCGATGTAGACCGACTCCACGCCCTCCCACGATGCCATCTGGCCTGCGCGCGAAGCGAAGTACTCGTCATCGTGCACATTGGTGAGACCGTACATCACGGCCGGAACCGGTTGGCCGCCGGCGTTTCGCACCACGTCGACCATGTGTTTCATCGCCTGCATGTCGAAGAGGCAGTCGTAGAGCCAGAAGCTGGTCGATCCGTGCTTGATCAGTGTTGTGATCCAGAGGTCGAGTATGGCCTGCGGAGTCGGCGCGAACCCGACGGCGCTGATGGTTCGGAGCCCCGAGCGCACTTGGTTGTCACCGAGCCCGGCCACCAGGAAGTCGAGCGTGGCCCACGGGTCGACCGCGTACTCGCGCAGCAGCACCGTGAACATGCCGGCCCCGGTGAGGTCGACCGTCTTGTAGCCGGCCCGCGAGATGTGCGGCA
Source organism: Subtercola sp. (assembly GCA_025463745.1). GTDB lineage: Bacteria > Actinomycetota > Actinomycetes > Actinomycetales > Microbacteriaceae > Subtercola. Next base: position 1,630 of record JAODBB010000121.1, on the reverse strand, counting down.
GGGCGTTTGCGGCCTCGTAGGCCCGCATGCGAATGCCCCACAGACTCTGCTGACCGTCTCTCATGGTCTGATCGACGAAATCGACGTGCATTTTCTCTCCCTGATGCGAGGTCACTGTGCCGCCTCCCAGGCTGGAAGAAACTTCTCTTCCAGCCATTTGGTGGTGATCGGCGAGGTACAGAATTCATCGTCGGCCATGATCGCCGACTGCAGATCGATGGTCGTGCTGATGCCCTCGACCTGCAGCTTCGCGAGCGCCTTCGACATCAGGGCGACCGCTTCTGGCCGGCTCGGCGCGTAGGCAATGAGCTTGGCGATGAGCGAATCGTAATAAGGCGGTACGATCGCCCCTTCGAAGGCATAGGTCTCGAGCCGGATGCCGGTGCCCTGCGGCGCCGTGAACCGGGTGATCGTTCCGGGCGTCGGAATGAACCCGCGCCGGGCGTTCTCGGCATTGATGCGGCACTCGACCGCATGCCCGGTGAACACCACCTCGTCTTGGCGGAACGACAGCGGCTCGCCGCGGGCGATGCGCAGTTGTTCGCGCACGATGTCGATGCCGCTGATCTCCTCGGTAACCGGATGCTCGACCTGAACCCGCGCATTGACCTCGAGAAAGATGAACGTCTCTTTGGCGACATCGACCAAGAACTCGACGGTGCCCGCGCCGACGTACTCGAGAGCGGCGGCCAGTTCCACTGCCGAGGCGCGGATCTCGTCGACCAACCTCGAGCTGAGCCCCGTGCTGGGCGCCTCTTCGATGATCTTCTGGTAGCGGCGCTGCGCTGAGCAGTCGCGCTCGCCCAGGTGGCAGACGTTGCCGTGCGTATCGGCGAGAATCTGCACCTCCACATGACGGGCGCGCTCGATGTACGGCTCCATGTACAGGGTGCCGTCGCCGAACGCTCGCTCAGCCTCGGTGCTCGCCCGTACGAAGTTCTGGCGCAGGTCGTCAGCGCTCCGGATGATCGTCATACCCCGGCCACCCCCGCCGGCGGAGGCCTTCAGCAACAGCGGATAGTTGTCGAGCGCATCGGCCGCGTCGATAGCGGCGTCGACCTTCGTGAGCCCTGCGGTGCCGGCGCCGGTGGGTATTCCGATCGATGCGGCGACGGCGCGAGCGCCGAGCTTCGAGCCCGACCGGCGCATCACGTCGGCCGGCGGCCCCACGAACGTGATACCCGCTTCTTCGCAGGCGTCGACCAACTCGGCCCGCTCGGAGAGAAAACCGTACCCGGGGTGCAGGGCGTCGCATCCACTGGTCATGGCGGCCATCACGACGCGGTCGATCGAGAGGTAGCTCTCGGCGGCAGAGGCGGGGCCGATCACCACGACCCGGTCGGCCAATCGGGCCGCCAGGGAGTCGCGGTCGGCAGCCGACACCACGAGAACACTCTCGAGACCCTCGTCGAAGCACGCCTTGACGAGCCGAACCGCGATTTCGCCGCGGTTGGCGATGAGTACGCTCTTCACGTCAGGCCTTCAGACGAATGGTGAACAACGGGGTGCCGTACTCCACCGCGGCCGAGTTCGTGGCGTGTACGGCGACGACCTCGCCGGCCACATCTGAGGTGACGTTGTTCATCAGCTTCATGATCTCGACGATGCAGAGCGTGTCGCCTGGTTCGAC
>JAODBB010000232.1 GCA_025463745.1 Subtercola sp. | reverse complement strand
ACGTCGGGGCTGCCATCTTCAGGTGCGATGAAGCCGAAGCCTTTTTCTGCGTTGAACCATTTAACGGTACCAATTGCCATGATTAAAACTCCTCCAGGAGCATTCTATTCGGACCCGACTGCCGGATCCTGATAGCGCGGTGCCTGTCATCCATCTTTCAAGCGCAATGGGCAACGGGGCTTGGCCGCGAGCATTCAGAACTGCGAGGCACAGCAACTTCACGTATAAGACTACCCCAGCTTGGCGGAAAACAGGAACAGGATCGAAGCTTTCGCTTTCGATCCTGTTCTCGTGCTTGTAAAAACAAGCTCTACTGTCTCAACCAGTCTTCTGTTTGCACGGTGTCCGAAAGGGGACTTGAACCCCTACGCCCATAACAGGCACTAGCACCTCAAGCTAGCGCGTCTACCATTTCCGCCACCCGGACAGGTGAATATCATTCTCACATCTCTGCAACAACAAGGTAAGACGATAGCACGGAACATCGGTCGGTTAAACGCACACGGGCGACCTCGCCCTGCCGGTAGCGTGAAGTCATGACGTCGACCAGCGATTCCTCCCTTGACCGAACCGCGCGCATCACCCGTGACCTGATTCGCTTCGATACCAGCAACTACGGTGACGGCAAGTCGAACGGTGAAACCATCGCTGCCGAGTACGTCGAGGCCGAGCTGAAAGCCCTCGGTCTGGCGCCGCAGCTGTTCGATTCCGCTCCTACTCGCACGAGCGTCGTCACGCGCATCGAAGGCGCCGATCCCGCCGCCCCTGCTCTCGTGGTGCACGGTCACCTCGATGTCGTTCCGGCCATCGCCGAAGACTGGTCGGTCGACCCCTTCGGCGGCGAAATCAGCGACGGAATGGTCTGGGGCCGCGGCGCGGTCGACATGAAGAACATGGATGCCATGATCCTCACGGCCCTCGGTGAGATTCGAGGCAGCGGAAGGCAGCCGGCCAGAGACCTCGTCGTCTGCTTCTTCGCCGATGAGGAGGCCGGGGGAGTGTTCGGGTCGCATTACCTCGTGCGCGAACATCCGGAGCTCTTCGACGGAGCCACCGAAGCCATCAGCGAAGTCGGCGGATATTCCATCGATCTCGACGGAAAACGCGCCTATCTCGTGCAAACGGGTGAGAAAGCTCTCATCTGGGTGAAACTCATCGCCCACGGCCGAGCCGGACACGGTTCGCAGATCAACGCCGAGAACGCCATCACCCGGCTGGCGGGCGCCGTCGCACGCATCGGCAGCCAGGAGTGGCCGGTGAAACTCACCAAGACGACGCGGCAACTGCTCGACGCCGTCGCCGCGATTCTGGGGCGCGACCCGCAGCGGGTGTCGGCCGAAGAGCTCGCGATCGCCACGGGTACCGCCTCGCGATTCATCTCGGCGACGCTGCGAACCACCACGAACCCCACACTGCTTTCGGGCGGCTACAAGGTGAATGTCATTCCCGATCGCGCGGAGGCGATGATCGACGTTCGCGTCTTGCCGGGCGACGAGGTCGAGGTGCTGGCTCGAATTCGCGAGCTCGCCGGGCCAGACATCGAGCTCGAGATCATGCACGAAGACGTCGGCCTCGAAACCGCCTTCGAGGGGCCGCTGGTCGAGCAGATGATCTCGAGTCTGAACCGATTCGACCCCGGTGCCGAGGTTCTGCCCTATCTGCTCTCGGCAGGTACCGACAACAAGGCGCTGAGCCTGCTGGGCATCAAGGGCTATGGATTCGCTCCGCTGCGGCTCCCGGCCGAGCTCGATTTTCCCGCACTTTTCCATGGCGTTGACGAGCGGGTTCCGCTTGACGCACTAGTGTTTGGCACAGATGTTCTGACAGACCTGCTGCTTCGTTACTGAAGTCTGCACCGGCGCCCATGGTGGCCGCCATCTTCCTGCTGGCCGGCAGCCCTGACGCTTGCCGACAGTCGTCCAGCCGTGCCCATCCGGGCCCGACCGAAAGTGAGTTCATGGAGTTCTTGCAAGCCATCATCCTGGGGCTCGTACAGGGGCTGACAGAGTTTCTGCCGATTTCGTCGAGCGCCCACATCAAGATCGTGGGCGAGCTGATCGGCACCGGTGGTGACCCGGGTGCGGCCTTCACCGCGATCATCCAACTCGGCACCGAAGCGGCTGTCTTGGTCTTCTTCTGGCGCGACGTGGTGCGCATCATATCGAAATGGGCTCGCTCGCTGGTGGGGCGCGTTCCGCGAAACGATCCTGACGCCCGCATGGGCTGGCTCATCATCATCGGCAGCATTCCGATCATCGTTCTGGGCGTCATCTTCCAAACCCAGATCGAGACGGTGCTCCGGTCGCTCTGGATCGTCGTGGGAACGCTGATCGTGTTCGGCATTCTTCTCGGCGTGGCCGACCACGTCGGTGCGAAGAAGCGCCGCCTGAAAGACCTGACCTACCCGCACGGCATCATCTACGGTTTCGCGCAGGCTCTGGCGCTCATCCCCGGCGTCTCCCGCTCGGGCGGAACCATCACCGCCGGGCTCTTCATGGGTTACGAACGCAAGGCCGCAGCCCGGTACTCGTTTCTGCTCGCGATGCCCGCCGTCTTCGGCAGCGGGTTCTTCCAGCTCTACAAGTCGGTGAAAGACCCTTGCACGAACGCACTCGCCGCCTCGACCGGATGCACGCCCGAGATCTTCAACGGCGTCGACACCGCCGCGGCCACCGTCGTCGCCTTCGTCGTGGGCCTCCTGGTCATCGCGTTCTTCATGAACTACATCTCGCGCCGCAGCTTCACGCCGTTCGTGATTTATCGTCTGGCGCTCGGAGTGGTGCTGGCCGTCTTGCTTCTGACGAACACCATCGCGGCCTGAGGGCCGAGAGCCGTGGCACCGCATCCGTTCTGCACCCCATGCGTCTGCGCTTAACGCACAGCTTTCTGCTATTAGAGTTCAGTAGTGCATTCTTGGCGCTCTCCTGACGTTCCCACATTGCCGGGCGAAAGCCCCTTACCGCGCCTGTTCAACCAGGCCACCGGGCACATCGAACCCACCGCCGTCGGTACCGACGATCGCGCCGGCCTCTATGTGTGCGGAATCACTCCCTACGACGCCACACACCTCGGGCACGCCTCGACGTACTTGGCGTTCGACTCCCTCAACAGGCTCTGGCTCGACGCCGGATTGACCCTGAATTACGCGCAGAACGTGACCGACATCGACGACCCTCTGCTCGAACGCGCAGCGGCGACAGGGGTCGACTGGCGAGAGCTCGCCGAGTCGCAGACCGACCTCTTCCGCGGCGATATGGTGGCGCTGCGCATCATCGCGCCCCAGAACTACATCGCCGTCACCGAGGTGATCGACGAGATCGCCTCGGCCGCCGCAGAGCTGCTCGAACTCGGCTTCGCCTACGAGGTCGTCACTCCCGACGCGCTGAACCCCGGTGACGCAGACCTGTACTTCGATTCCGCCCGTGCGGCCGAAGCCACCAGCTGGTTTCTCGGTCTCGAGAGCCGGTACGACCGCGCAACCATGCTCGACCTCTTCGCCCAGCGCGGCGGCGACCCCGACCGCCCCGAAAAGCGCGACGCCCTCGACCCATTGCTCTGGCGTGTCGCCCGGGCGGGCGAGCCGAATTGGCCTACCGACGGCCTGACTCCCCGTCTGGGCGCCGGGCGCCCCGGCTGGCACATCGAATGCTCGGTCATCGCACTGCAACACGTGGGCGCCGATTTCGCGGTGCAAGGTGGCGGCAGCGACCTGATCTTCCCGCATCACGAGTTCAGCGCCGCGCATGCGACGGCGTTGACCGGTAAACCATTCGCGGGCATCCATGCGCACACCGGAATGGTCGCCTACCAAGGCGAGAAGATGAGCAAATCGCTCGGCAACCTGGTGCTGGTGTCACATCTGATCGAGGCGGGGGTGGATGCCCGGCTCATCCGTCTCGCGCTGCTGGCCCACCACTACCGCAGTGACTGGGAGTACACCGACAAAGACCTCGGCTGTGCATCCGCTCGCCTGGCGGCCTGGACCGCCGCCCCGCGTGCCGATGTCGACGACGCAGACTCTCTGGCGCTGCTGGAGCGTATGCGTGCCCGCCTTGCCGACGATCTCGACACCCCCGGCGCCCTCGCGGTGCTGGATGCGTGGTTCGCGTCGCCGCCCGCCGGCGCGGCCCCGTGCCCGCTGACCCCCGTCATCGAGGCCGCCATCGACGCCCTGCTCGGCATCCGCCTCGATTAGCGTTTCGGATCACGAAAATCGCCCCAAAACTCTTGGTTTGGGGCGATTTTCGTGATCCATGTGGACGGATGAGGGTCTGGGTCAGGGGCGCCAGGGCTCGGAGCCGCCCGTGGCCGGGGGAGTGCCGCCGTCGCGCTTGCGCAGGTAACGCTCGAACTCTTGCGCGATGGCTTCACCGCTCGCTTCGGGGGAGTCGACCGTGTCGCGGGCCTGCTCGAGTTGCTGAATGTACGACGCCATCTCGTCGTCTTCGCCGGCCAGAGAGTTTATGCCCGTCTCCCAGGCCGCGGCCTCTTCGACGAGGTCGCCTCGCGGAATCTCGATGCCGATCAGGCCTTCGATCTTCTCGATGAGTGCCAGCGTCGCCTTGGGCGAGGGGGCGTTGTGCACATAGTGCGGCACAGACGCCCACAGGGTGACGGTCGGAATTCCGGCTCGCTCCGCGGCATCGGCGAGCACGCTGAGAATGCCGACGGGCCCCTCGTAAGTGCTGCGCTCGATGTCGAGCTCTGATCGCACACCGCTGTTCTCACTGGTCGAATACACGCTGATCGGCCGGGTGTGCGGCACATCGGCGAGCATGGCGCCCAAGAAGACGATGCCCGAGACACCCGAATCGACCGCGACGTTCAAGACCTCGCTGGTGAACCGCTTCCAGCTGCGTGAGGGCTCGGTGCCCAGCAGCAAGAAGATGTTGCCCGCGTTGCCGGGAGTCTCGCTGACCGCTTCACCGCTGGCCACCCCGCTCGCAGGGCCGAAGATCGACGCCGTCGGCCACACCAGAATGCGCTGACCGTCATCATCGAATTCACTCGTCGGCCGATTGAACTGATAGTCGAAATAGTCTTCGGAGTCGATTTCGGCGATGCTCGCCAGGTCGAGCTGATCTTTCACCATGCGCACGGCGCCAGTCGCGGCTTCACCCGCGTCGTTCCAGCCCTCGAACGCCACGACCATCAGCCGGCCGTTCAAGAATTCTTTGCCTTGCGCCTCGTTGCCGTGCGCTACGTTGCCGTCTACCACCGTTTTACGTGACCTCTACCTTTGCCGTCTCGAACTTCGCTCGCCTCGTCGATTGTTCAAGGATAGGCCGTCGGGCCATCGAGGGGAGTGGCAGTGCCGGTAGGCTGGCATCCCGTGACCGAACTGTATCCTGCTGCCATACTTTGGGACCTCGACGGTACGATCGTCGACACCGAGCCGTATTGGATGACCGCGCAGACCGCGCTCATCGAGTCGTATGGTGGCAGCTGGAGCCACGACGAGGCGCTCGACCTTGTCGGATCCGGCCTCTGGCGCACCGCCCAGACGATGCAGCGGCACGGCGTCGAACTGAGCGAAGACGCCATTGTGGCGCTGCTCAGCGAACAGGTGATGCAACAGATCAGCCTGAAAGTGCCGTGGCGGCCGGGGGCGAAAGAGCTTCTGGCGGAGGTGCGCAAGGCGGGCATCCCCACTGCCCTCGTCACCATGTCGATCGGCCGTATGGCCGAGCACGTGCGGTCGTTCATCGACTTCGACGCCTTCGATGTGGTCGTGTCGGGCGATTCGGTCACGAACGCTAAACCCCACCCAGAGGCCTATCTGCTGGCCGCCAGCTCGCTCGGCGTCGACCCCCGTGCCTGTGTGGCGATCGAAGATTCCATCGCCGGTGTGGGTGCTGCGGCTGCGGCCGGCGTGGTGACCATCGGCGTGCCGCACATGCTCTCGCTCGACCACGGCCCGGCCGACGTGCTGTGGCCGACTCTGGCCGGGCGTGGCGTGGCCGACCTCGCGCAGGTTTTCGGCGCGTATGCGGCCGCTCACGCTGCAGTCGAGAGGGTGACCGAAGCCGCCGCCTCCGAAAGCACCCTCTCCGAAAGCACTGTCGCAGAGAGCCACATAGCATGACGGCGCTGTTCAGCGGACCATTCCGTGCCGGCGACCGCGTGCAACTCACTGGCCCGAAAGGCAAGCTCAACAGCCTCAGCCTCGAGGTGGGCGCCGTCTTCCACACCCACCACGGCTGGATCGAACACGACTCGCTCATCGGCCGGCCCGACGGCACGGTCGTCGCCAACTCGGTGGGCGTCGAGTACCTGGCGCTGAGGCCCTTGCTCACCGACTTCGTCATGGCCATGCCGCGCGGTGCCGCCATCATCTACCCGAAAGACGCGGCTCAGATTCTGGCGCAGGCCGACGTTTTTCCCGGCGCCACCGTCGTCGAAGCCGGCGTCGGCTCTGGCGCGCTGTCGCTCTGGCTGCTGCGTGCACTCGGCTCTGAGGGGCGTCTCTCGTCATTCGAACGCCGAGACGAGTTCGCCGACATCGCGCGCGAGAATGTGGCGTCGTTTCTGGGCTACGACCCCGACAACTGGAGCGTGACGGTCGGCGATCTCGCCCAGGCTCTGCCGAACATCCACCCCGACCACACGGTCGATCGTGTGATTCTTGACATGCTCGCCCCCTGGGAGTGCATCGAGGCCACCGCGGCAGCGCTGAAGCCCGGCGGCGTGGTGCTCTGTTATGTGGCGACGGTGACCCAGCTCTCCCGTGTCACCGAAACCATTCGCAGCACCGGCCTCTTCACCAACCCTGACCCGAGCGAGACGATGGTGCGCACCTGGCACGTCGAGGGGCTCGCCGTACGCCCCGATCACCGGATGATCGGCCACACCGGCTTCTTGGTGACCGCACGCCGGCTCGCCCCCGGTGCCGTTCTGCCCGAGTTGAAGCGTCGCGCCTCGAAATCGGAGTACTCCGACGACGACGTGGAGGCGTGGACACCGGGCGCCCTCGGCGAGCGGGGCATCAGCCCGAAGAGCCTGCGTAAACGTGTGCGGCAGGCGGGCGCGAGCGCGCAAGTGGCACGCGAGCGTGAAGCTGCGCCAGCCGAACAGGCTGCGCCTGCTGAACAGATCAAGCTTTCAGAAACCGATCGATTAGAATAGGCCCGCTCGATTCGTCGAACGAGGTTGTCGAGCTCCCCAACTTTTTTGTGAAATGAGGATCCGTGCGTAAGTCCGTCGCGCTCATCGTGGCCGCAGGCCTGCTCGCCGCCCTGGCCGGGTGCAGTTCGTCGTCAGACTCGGCCGCCGGATGCACGCCCGCCGCCACCGCGGGCCCGGCGTCGAACCTCATCAGCGCGACCGCCGACCCGAAAAACGCTGCGGGAACCTTCGGCACCCTACCCACCATGACCGTTGGCACACCGCTGGACACCGACACGACTCAAGCAACGACGCTCATTAAGGGCTCGGGGCCGGCCCTAACCGCGGGCGGCGTTGTAAGCCTCGACTTCGTGCTCACTGACGCTCAAACAGGAACGGTCATTTCGCAAACCAATTTCGACGGAAAGTCGTACCTGATCTCGCCGGTTTCCTCGACGGGATTGCCCGGTCTCGAAAAGGCACTCTCCTGCGCGACCGAAGGCTCACGTATCGCCATCGCCATTTCTCCGGCTGACGGGCTCGGCGCAAATGACCAGGCGGGCATAGCTGCCACAGATTCGTTGGCCATGATCGTCGACGTGAGAAGTGCCATCCCGGCGCGCGCCAACGGTTCGATTCAGCCCGCACAGGCGGGCTTTCCGAGCGTTGCGCTCGGCCCCGACGGCCGCCCTGGAATCACGATCCCGTCTGGCACGGTTCCGACTGATGCCAAGACTGCTGTTCTGAAAAAGGGCAATGGCGCCACAATCGCCGACGGAGACGGCGTCTGGGTTCAGTACACGGCGGTTTCATGGACCAAGAAGAGTGTCACCGACTCGACGTGGGCCAATGGTGCGCCTGTTCAGGTGGTCGCGTCTGCTGATGCGTCGTCTGCCGGCGCTTCGCCTCAGGTGCCCGATCTGATCGGCCAAACGGTCGGATCACAGTACATTTCGATCGTGCCTTCGACGACTACTGGTTCGTCTTCGAGTGACCCGACCGTCTATGTGGTCGACGTGCTCGGTGTGACGCCTGTCGTTTCCACCAGCAACTAGTTGTACCGCCCACAGCGGGCACATTCCGGGCGAAAACCCGACTGATGCCCACAGCGCAATTGCGCCGCTTCGCCCACCCACCGCCGTAGAATTCTGTGGTGAGTACTGACAGCGCGGGGGCAGCTTCTGTTGCCGTTGAAGAACGGCTCTTCAGCCTCGTGCTGGCGCTGCTCGCGAGCGAGGCGGGGCTGACCAAGAACGAGATTCTGTCAACCGTTCAGGGATATCGTCAGAAGTACGCCTTCGCGGGTGACAACGCCAGCCTCGAACGACAGTTCGAACGCGACAAAGACGACATCCGTGAGCTCGGCGTGCCCCTCGAAACCATCGAGCCGCTCGACGAACCGGGCAGCAATCACAACCTTCGCTATCGTATTCCGAAGGGGGCATATGACCTGCCGGCCGATATTTCGTTCTCGTCCGACGAGATCGCGCTGCTCAACTTGGCCGCGCTGGCTTGGCGCGAGGGTTCGTTGTCGCGCGAGTCACGGCATGCCCTGCTGAAGCTGCAATCGCTCGGAGTCGAATCGATCGAACCGGTTCTCGGCTATGCCCCGCGCATCCGCACCCGCGAGGCGGCCTTCGACCCGCTGACCGATGCGCTCGCCCGCCGGGTACTGGTGCGATTCTCCTACCTTAAGCCGGGTGACCTGTCACCACGCGAACGCACGGTGGCACCGCTGTCAGTCGTGCAGCACGAAGGCCGCTGGCACGTTCAGGGCATCGATCAGAACGTCAACGAACCGCGCACCTTTCTGTTGTCACGCATCATCGGGCCGGTCACCCGCACCCGCACCCCTTTCGAGAGCGATGATCAGCATTCGGCCGAAACCGCACTCGCCCAGCTCGACGAGATCTGGCAGCGCAATCTGGCGGTCGTGCGGGTTCGCGAGAACTCCGACGCCGAGACCCGGCTGCTCAAACGCAGGGGTAGCACTCGGGCCGCGGATGCCCGGCTCACGTTGCACTTCACCGACCTCCATCTGCTCGCCGACGAACTGGCCGGCTTCGGCCCCGAGGTCTTCGTCGTGTCACCGCCCGAACTGCGGCAGGCTGTGCGTAAGCGTCTCGAACTGACGGTCGCCACGCACCAAACGCTCGCGTCATCAGCAGAGACAGAACAGTCGCCATCAGCACCGATGCCATCAGCACCGACATCATCAGCACCGACATCATCAGAACCGAAGGGAGCGCCACATGCAGAAAAGACCGTCTGACTCCACTTCTTTCGTTCACGCGCAAGACAAGCTGGCCTTTCTTCTCTCGCTCGTGCCCTATCTGCTCGATCGCGACCGCGTATCGGTCGCCGAGGTCGCCGGCCACTTCCAGGTGAGCGAAGAGCAGGTGCGGGAGGCCGTGCGGCTCATCGCCGTGTCGGGTGTGCCCGGCGAGACGGCGCAATACCAGCACGGCGACCTGTTCGATATCGCGTGGGACGATTTCGAAGAAAGCGATGAAATTCAGATCACGCATCGGGTGGCGCTGGATGATTCGCCCCGCTTCTCTGCACGCGAGGCCGCTGCGCTCATCGCCGGGCTGCAATACCTGCAAGCGTTGCCCGAGACACTCGATAGCGCCGTGCTGGCGAGCTTGATGGCGAAATTGGCTCGCGGGGCATCCGACACCCCCAGCCAGGTCGCGGTCGCACCCTCTGAGGCGAGCGAGAGTCTTCTCACCATTCGCTCGGCCGTCGCCGCCGGCACGCAGATCGAATTCGACTACGTGAGTTCGCGCGGCGACCGTGAGCATCGCATCGTCGACCCCCTGCGCATCGATTCGAACAACGAAGACTGGTATCTGCGCGGCTGGTGCCACACCCGGCAAGGCATTCGCACGTTTCGGCTCGACCGCATGGCCGATCTCAGCCGAACGGATGCCCCGAACACCTACGCACCCGGTGATCTTTCGTTGCCCGACAGTCTGTTCGACGGTTCGGGCGAAACCCAGGGGGTCGTGCTGGAGGTTCTCCCGGCCGCCGTCGGGCTGCTGGGGGAGTACCTCGCCGAGGGCGAACCGCAGCTCTCTCGTGGTGCGCTGACGCAGGTCACCGTGCGGGTGGCGCACATCCACGGTCTGAAGCGCCTCGTGGCGAGCCTGCCTGGCGTGGTTCGTGTCATCAGCCCAGCGGATGCCCGGCTCGCCGTGCACGACTGGGCCGCCGCCGCTCTCGAGGCCTATGACGCCGAACCCGCCTGAACTGGCTGGCCGAGTCTCACGAAGTAGACTCTCGTCATGGCATGGTGGGCGTGGGTGATCATTTGGGTGGGGCTGGTGCTCGCCCTGTTCGGCATGCTCGCCTTTTTCGGCTACCGGCTCTTTCGCAAAGCGATGGCAACCCTCGCAGAACTAGCCAAGCTGGGTGACCAGGTCGCCAGAATTAACGACAACGTAACAGCGCTTTCGCCCGAGCTCTCTCTTCCCAACGCTATTCTGGAGGGGTACCCCGCCGTTGCTCGGCAGCGTGACGCCTATCGGCAGCGGAAAGAAGACCGCAAGCAAGTTCGCAGGGAGAAGATCCTTAACCGGGGTAAACTTCTCGTACGAACCGATTACAGACAAAGGACGTGGCCTAATGCTCGGTAACCTTCAGGGATGGCATCTGATTGTCATTCTCGCGATCGTGCTGCTACTTTTCGGTGCCCCGAAGCTTCCCGGCCTCGCTCGCAGCGTCGGCCAGTCGATGCGCATCTTCAAGAGCGAAGTCAAGACGATGAAGACCGATGACCCGAGTGCCACGGCCGAGAACGCTTCGACCATCGCCGACCCGGCTCCGCTCGCGGCTCCCGCAACTGTGGTCGCTTCGCCGGCCCCGACGGTTCAGGCACCGCCCGCAACGGCTACCCTCAACGGCGTTCCGGTCGACACGCAGCCCAAAGCGTAAGGCCGCGGGGTCTTCAGCCGGTGGCTATCGCGCCTAAAACCCGGCCGAAAAAGGGCGCCAACCGTGACGGCAGAATGTCGCTCGGCGAGCACCTGGTCGAGTTTCGTAAACGTATATTCCGGGCGATCCTGGGCATCGCCATCGGGTCGGTCATCGGCTGGCTGATCTCCGATCAGGTTCTCGTGGCGCTCAGTGCGCCCGTCAGCGCCATCACCGACTCCCAGGGCCGGGTGGCGTCGCTCAACTTCACTGACATCTCCGAGGCGTTCGACCTGCGTCTGCAGATCGCCATCACGGTGGGTGTCGTCATCTCGTCGCCGGTCTGGCTCTACCAGATCTGGGCGTTTCTAGTACCGGGCCTCACCCGCAAAGAGAAGCAGTACGGTGTCGGCTTCGTTCTGACGAGCATCCCGTTGTTCTTGCTCGGCTGCGCGGCCGGCTGGTACGTGCTGCCCCACATGGTGTCGCTTCTGACCGGATTCGCGCCGGCCGACACCACGGCGATCATCAGCGCGCAGACGTATTACTCGTTCGTACTGAAACTCGTCATAGCCATCGGCATCGCTTTTGTGATGCCCGTGCTGCTCGTTCTGCTGAACTTCGCAGGCATCCTGAGCGCAAAGTCGATCGTGAAGTCGTGGCGTATCGCCATTCTGGTGATCATTCTCTTCACCGCCATCGCCACTCCGGCCGCCGATGTGTTCTCGATGTTCTTGCTCGCCATTCCGATGATCGTGCTGTTCTACTCCGCGGCCCTCATCGCAACCGTTCACGATCGACGTAAGGCGAAGAGGCAGGAAAAGTTCGACTCCGAACTGGTCGTGCCGTAATGGCCTCGCCCGTTTCGGAGGCGGGAGCCACCCTCTCGCCGGCCGAGCGATATGCGCTCAGCAAGACTAAGGTCACCGGCCCGGTCGTCGATGACTTCCGCCAGGGCCTGAAGTTCGACCTCGACCCGTTTCAGATCGAGGCCTGCCGGTTGCTCGAGGCGGGCAACAGCGTGCTGGTGGCCGCGCCCACGGGTGCCGGCAAGACGATCGTGGCCGAGTTCGCGGTGTTCATGGCCATGAAGCAGCGCTCTGCCAAGGTGTTCTACACCGCGCCGATCAAGGCCCTCAGCAACCAGAAGTTTCAAGAATTCGTGGCCGAATACGGTCCGGATGATGTGGGCCTGCTCACCGGCGACACCAACATCAATCCGTCAGCACGCATCGTGGTCATGACCACCGAAGTGCTGCGCAACATGCTCTATGCGGGCTCCGATCTGCTCACGAATCTCTCGTTCGTCGTGATGGACGAGGTGCACTACCTCGCCGACCGGTTTCGCGGCGCGGTGTGGGAGGAAGTGATCATCCACCTGCCCGAATCGGTGCGCATGGTCTCGCTCAGCGCCACGGTATCGAACGCCGAGGAGTTCGGCGACTGGTTGCAGGCCGTGCGCGGCCACACCGAGGTGATCGTTTCTGAAGAGCGGCCCGTTCCGCTCGACCAGCACATGCTCGTGCGGCACAAGCTGCTCGACCTGTTCGACGGCACGGGTCAGGCGACCACGAGCCGGGTGAACCCCGAGCTGATGCGCATCGCGCGGTCGGCGGGAGCACCGATGTCGCGCAATCGCAACGACAACCGCGGGCGCAGCGGAAAGTCGCGGTACCGCCCTCAGCTCAGCGAGAGCGCACGCATGGATCGCGCGGAGATCACCGATCTGCTCGACGAACACAATCTGCTGCCCGCCATCTTCTTCATCTTCAGCCGTAACGGCTGCGACCAGGCCGTGAAGCAAGTGCTGCGGGCCGGTGTGCGCCTCACCACGGCCGAAGAGCGCGAAGAGATTCGCTACATCGTAGATGAACGCTGCCGAACCCTGCTCGACGAAGACCTCGCGGTGCTGGGCTATTGGGAATGGCTCGAAGGGCTCGAGCGCGGTGTCGCCGCCCACCACGCGGGGTTGTTGCCGGCCTTCAAAGAAGTGGTCGAAGAGCTCTTTCAGAAGAAGCTGGTTCGCGTGGTCTTCGCCACCGAGACGCTCGCCCTCGGCATCAACATGCCGGCTCGTACCGTCGTGCTCGAGAGTCTCGAGAAGTTCAATGGCGAAGGCCGCGTTCCCATCACGCCGGGGGAGTACACCCAGCTCACCGGGCGAGCCGGCAGACGTGGCATCGACGTGGAGGGGCATTCGGTCATCCAGTGGCGCGACGGTGTCGACCCGCAGTCGGTGGCGTCGCTGGCCTCACGCCGCAGCTACCCGCTGAACTCCAGCTTCCGGCCCACGTACAACATGGCCGTGAACCTGATCGACCAGTTCGGGCGCGCCCGTACGCGCGACTCGCTCGAACTCTCGTTCGCCCAGTTTCAGGCCGACCGGGCCGTGGTCGATCTGGCGCGCAAGGTGCGCCAGCAAGAAGAGACTCTCGCGGGGTACGAAAAGGCGATGACCTGCCACCTCGGCGACTTCGCAGAGTACGCGGCGCTGCGGCGCGAGCTGAGCGACATCGAGCGCTCGGGGGCGGGCCGCGCTGACACCCAGTCGCGAGCCGAACGCGACAGCCGGCAGAAGAAGATCACCGAGCTGCGCCGCCGCATGAAGGCGCACCCGGTTTCGAATTGCCCCGATCGGGAACATCATGCCCGCTGGGCCGAGCGCTGGTACCGACTGAAGCGTGAAACCGACCATCTGCTGGCTCAGATCAACACCCGAACGGGCGCCATCGCCAAGGTGTTCGACCGCATCACCGAGGTTCTGCTGCAACTCGAATACCTGCACGCCGATGCCGAAGGCGAGCTGACGCTCACCCACACCGGAAAAACGCTGAAACGCATCTACGGCGAGCGTGACCTTCTGGTTGCGGAGTGCATCCGCCGCGGCGTCTGGGCCAACCTCGACCCCGCGGGCCTCGCAGCGATGGCCTGCTCGCTGGTGTACGAGCCGCGCCGTGACGAGAGCGAGATTCCGGAGCGGTTCTTGCCGCGAGGGGCGTTTCGCGGGGCGCTCGAGAAGACCAACGAACTCTGGCACGACCTGCAAGAACTCGAGACACGGCACCGCCTGCCCGGCTCGTCACCCATCTCGGTGGGCCTCGCCAAGCCGATGAACGAGTGGGCCAGGGGCGCGAGCCTCGACACCGTGCTCTTCGACGCCGACCTGGCCGCCGGTGACTTCGTGCGCTGGACCAAGCAGACGATCGACCTGCTCGACCAGCTGCAGAACCTCTCCGACGTGAAGGTGGCCACGACCGCCCGGGCGGCCCTCGATCTGGTGAAACGCGGTATCGTCGCGTACTCGTCTGTCGCCTGATGAGGGTGCCGAACCGTTCGCCCGGCCGCGATCATGCGACCGTTACGACCGTCGCATGAGACACTCAGCCTGACCCACTAGAAACTCATTATGACTACCACCGAACGCGTCGTACCGACAACCGATGCGGGTCTGCCCCGCTCGGCGGTGCGGCGCCTCTCGCGCACCCGGCTCGGCAGTCGGCTGGCGGATGCCCGTCCCAGCGTGACGCGGCCGATTCTGCCGCTGTGGCTGGCCTGCCTCACCGCGATCGGCGGCGGATTCGCGCTCACGAACGGCTTTCCGGGTACCGACATCTGGCCGCTCACGTTACTCGGTGTCGCTCTAGTCCTGCTCAGCCTCATCGGCCGCTCCTGGCGTGGCGCCGTGCTCGTCGGGCTTATCGGCGGGTTGGCATTCTGGGGCTCGCTGATCAGCTGGCTGACCCTGTATCTGGGGCCAGTGCCGTGGCTCGGGCTGGCTATTCTCGAGGCCGTCTTCTTCGCCGTCGGCGCGGTGGCCATCGCCCTGGTATACCGCTTCGCCGAGGCAGTGTGGACTACTCGCCTCGGCCGGGTCGGAATTCTACCCGTGGTGATCGCCGGGCTCTGGACCGCGCGCGAAGCAATCACCGCGGTCGCCCCCGAAGGCGGCTTCTCTTGGGGTCGGGTTGCGTTCTCCCAGTCGACGAGTCCATTCGCGTCGCTCGTCGCTTACCTCGGCATCTCGGGGCTCAGCTTCGTGCTGGTCTGGCTCGTGGCATTCGTCATCCAGCTCGTGCGCGAACGTCAGGCCAGCGTCGCCGGCCGCATCACGCTGGCTGTCGCCGCAGCTGCAGCACTGCTGGTCATCCCGGCCTGGGCCGCTCCCACCCAGGGCACCACCCGTATCGCCGCCGTGCAGGGCAACACCAAGTCTGGGCTGCTCGACCGGGTCGAGGCGGGCGACAATCTCAATGCCCACATCACCGAGACGCTCGCGCTCGAGGGGCAGAGTGTCGACATGGTGGTCTGGCCGGAGAACGCCAGCGACATCGACCCTGAGACGTCGCCAGTCGCCGCTCAAGATCTCGACTTCGTCAGTTCCATCATGAAGGCTCCGCTTGTCGTGGGCACGATCGCCGAACGTGATGGCAAGTACTACAACACGTCGCTGCTGTGGGAGAACGGGCAGGTTGCGGACTACTACGACAAGCGTCATCCGGTGCCGTTCGCCGAGTACATGCCCGCGCGTTCGTTCTTCCACGCCCTGGCACCGTCGCTGGTCGACATGGTCACCCGCGACTACCAGATCGGCACCACCGACACCGTGATGAACGTCAACGGGGTCACGGCCGGCATTTCGATCTGCTTCGATATCACCGACGACCAAGCCGTGCAATCGATGGTGAACGAAGGTGCACAGGTCATTCTGGCGCAGACGAACAACGCCGATTTCGGGCAGACCGATGAGAACGTTCAGCAGCTCGCCATCGCCCGCCTGCGGGCCATCGAAACCGGCCGCAGCGTGGTGAACATCTCCACCGTGGGTCACAGCGCGATCATCGGCCCCGACGGCAAAACGATCGATGCGATCGCACCGTACCAGCCCGGAGCGATGGTCGACGATGTACCACTATCGACGACGACCACCCCCGCCACCCTCTTCAGCAAGGGCATCGAGCTGCTGGTCTCGGGTCTGGGTGTCGCCGGCCTCGTCTTCGCCCTCGTAGCGGCCGCGCGCATCCGCCGCCGCACTCGCCCTTAACGAATTCGGCTCAACGCGGCGACCGCGCTCGTCGAGTTTCCCCACCGGCCCCTCCACCCGCCGCAAACGGCGCGCTGAGCCTCCGGTCGGCGTGGGCCCAGCGAGACCCGGCGCAACTACCGCCGCGCCCGCGCCTAGCGAATTCGGCTGAACCCGGCGACCGCGCTCGTCGCGTTGAGCGAGACCCGGCGCAAATACTGCAGCGTCTCAAGAACTGCCAGCAGTGCGCCGCAGGGGCGGCGGCGCACCAGATATTAACGACAAACGCACCCGGAGCCAGACTGGCTCGGGGTGCGGACGTCGTGTGTGCTGGTGCTTGCTACGCGCCGATCTTCTGCTGGCCACGGCGGGCACGCAGGTAGTCGAGCCGTTCTTGGAGCAGCTCTTCGAGTTCGGCACGGCTGCGACGTTCGAGCAGCATGTCCCAGTGGCTGCGCGGAACTTTCGCTTCAGCACGGTCGAGAACAACGGGCTCTGAGCCGATCATCAAGATGGCTTCATTGCTGCAGAACTTGCATTCCCAGGTTTCTGGCGCTTCGGCTTCTGCCGAAAAGACCATGTCGGTTTCTTTGCCGCACGTGCTGCAAAGGTATGTGTGTGTCATGCGCGGAGAGAAAACTACTCCCTCTTCACTCTGGAGGCTTTGGCCCCCGAGTCTCATTCCGCGCAAGCTGCGATCTGCCATTGTGTGGTCTCCTCCCGCTTCGCTTACCTCTGTATAAACCCCTCAGCTGAGAGGATCATTCGCATAGCTGGCTATTCTCAGAACACTCCCAGAGTGGGCTATGAATATCGGGTTCTGACAGGCTCAGCCTTCTCCTATGC